>CAZTVB010000271.1:0-4597 GCA_964616315.1 uncultured Rikenellaceae bacterium | reverse complement strand
ATATAAAGTTAAATAAAATATCTTCATCGAAACAATCTCCAACTCTCTACGTTCACTATCTTTGTAAAAAACTTATTCTATGTCTGCTGATATTTCCGGAAAGTGGATTTTCAACGAGGAGTTTGAGTGTGGCGCCGATAAAGGATATGCGTTTATCGCTCAAAAGGGAACTCAAATTACAGGATACCTTGAATATGAGGAAGCCATTGAGGACGAGGAGCCCTTTATGGTAAAACAGGAATTTATTGGAACTTTCAAAAGGAATAAACTGAAAATTGAGGGGAAAAAAGCTACTTCGCCTAGTGGAGAGGAATTGGTTGGATATAATCTAGATATTCTCGAAGGAACTTTCACCCACGAGGGAAAAATTGTCGGACACAGCCACGATTGCGACGATATTTGCGGTGTGTTTGTAATGAGCCGCTAGTTTTTGTAACATAACTGATAACACACAACTCATAACATATCTACAAAATGTCACAAATTCGATTAACCAAGGAGTTCCGTTTTGAAATGGCTCACGTACTGGAGGGCTACGACGGACTTTGCGCCAATATGCACGGACATTCATATATTCTCTCGGTTACAGTTATAGGAAAACCCATTCAGCAAACGGGCAATCCTAAACTTGGGATGGTAATGGATTTTGGCGATTTGAAGAAGATTGTTAATCCGCTTATCATTCATAGGTTCGACCACGCTGTTGCGGTTATGGCCAATACTGCTATGCACAAACGACTAGTTGATGCAAAATTTGCCCGAATTGAGGCGTTGCCATTCCAGCCAACTTGCGAGAATATGCTTGAGTACTTTGCAGAGTTAATTATAGCTCAGCTACCACAGGGCGTAAAACTACATCACCTTAAAATGCACGAAACGGCTACATCGTATGCAGAATGGTATGCATCCGACAACTCATAAAACTAAACAATGAACAATCGCCTCCTCCTGCTCGATGCCTATGCCCTCATTTACAGGGCATACTATGCTTTTATCAATAGGCCAATGAAGAATAGCAAGGGTTTGAACACATCGGCTATTTACGGCTTTACACGCGCCACGCTCGATGCTATTAAAAAGTTCAACCCAACACACGTTGCTGTGGGGTTCGATTTGTCGAGGCCTACATTTAGAAGTGAAATGTACCCAGAGTATAAAGCCCAACGCGAGGAGACTCCCGAAGATATTCGTGCTGCAATTCCAATAATTAAGGATATTCTCCGTGCTATGCAAATCCCTATTGTTGAGTTAAAAGGGTATGAGGCCGACGATGTTATTGGAACGCTTGCTGTACAAGCAAATCCCGATGAGTTTGAGGTTTATATGATGACACCCGATAAGGACTACGGTCAGTTGCTTTCCAAGAACATCAAAATTGCTAAACCTGGGCGTGGTGGAAACGAGATGGAGATTGTTACCGAGGAGGAATTCTGTAAGGGGTACGATATTCAGTCGCCAAAGCAATTCGTAGATATTTTGGCACTTTGGGGCGATGCATCGGACAATATTAAAGGCGTAAATAAAATTGGCGAGAAAACGGCCGCAAAGCTTATTGCGGAGTACGGAAGTATTGAAAATATACTTCACAACACCGATAAGTTAACTCCAGCAATGCGACAAAATCTGGATTCATCTCACGATTTACTTACGCTAAACCGTAAGTTGGTTACTATTAAAACCGACCTAGAGCTTGGTGTTACATACGACGATTTAAAGATAAAAGAGGCCAATTTAAAGCAGTTAATCCCGTTGCTGGAGGAAATGGAATTCCGCACTTTGATTCGCGAATTTAAACCACAGGAAACGGCCCCAGTAAAGCAGGAGTATGTTCAAGGTTCGCTTTTTGGCGATATGCCAGTTGCAACCCCTCAACCCCAATCGAATCTTTTAACATACAAAGATTTTGAGGTTGATTATAGAGTTGCTGCAACTGCTGATGAGCGTAAGGCTCTCATTGATTTACTTAAGCAATGCAGCGAGTTTGCGTTCGATACCGAAACTACAGGCTTAGACCCAATCCAATCAACCTTGGTGGGAATATCCATTGCTATAAACCCTAGGCAGGCTTGGTGGATTCCAATCCCTGCAAACAAGGATGAGGCGCAGTTGGTTGTTGATGAGTTCAAAGAAGTTTTCGAGAATTCATCTATCGATAAAATTGGCCAGAATGTCAAGTTTGACCTTCAGATGCTGCTTAACTACGGTATCGCTCTAAAGGGAAAACTCTACGATACGATGCTTGCGCACTACTTGCTTGAGCCAGATTCTCGTCATAATCTCGATTTATTAGCCGAAAATCTGCTTGGCTATAAAACAATATCGATAGAAGAACTTATTGGCAAAAAAGGGGCAAGTCAAATCAACATGCGGGCTGTACCTTTGGAGAAGATTAGGGATTATGCCTGCGAGGATGCAGATATTGCACTCCAACTGAAACTGATACTATTCCCTCGATTGGAAAGTCAAGGTTTGATGGAGTTATATTTTAAACTAGAAGAGCCCTTGATTGAGGTACTTGCGCACATTGAGCGCAACGGGGTTAGACTCGATTCCAGCAGTTTGAACGAGTACGGAAAAGTTCTTAATGCCGATTTAATTAAACTAGATGAAGAAATTAAGACTTTGGCGGGTGTACCAGACTTAAACATCTCCTCCCCGAAACAACTGGGCGAAGTGCTGTTCGAAAAGTTAAAAATATCGCCCGACGCAAAACTTACAAAAACCAAACAGTACTCCACCAACGAGGAGGAGTTGATGAAGTACATCAACTCACATCCTATTGTTGGAAAGATACTGGAATTCAGGTCGCTAAAGAAACTTTTATCGACATACATTGAAACCCTTCCAACTTTGGTTAACTCCAAAAGCGGAAAAATTCATACCTCATTTAATCAGGCAGTTGCCTCTACCGGTAGGTTGAGTTCCAATAATCCTAACCTGCAAAACATCCCAATTCGCGATGAGAATGGACGTGAAATTCGTAAAGCATTCATCCCGTCGCCAGGTGATTTCGTGATTCTATCGGCGGACTACTCACAGATTGAATTACGCCTTATGGCGCATGTTAGTGGCGACGAGCAAATGCTCGATGCGTTTCAGCACGGAGCCGATATTCACGCTGCAACAGCGGCTAAAATATTCAAAGTTCCTTTAGCAGAAGTTACTCGCGAGCAGCGTAGCCGGGCTAAAACTGCCAACTTTGGTATGATTTACGGAATATCGGCCTTTGGACTATCCCAACGATTGGGCATTTCCAGAACCGAAGCAAAGGATTTAATTGATGGTTACTTTGCCACATACACTGGAGTAAAAAAATATATGGATAGTTGCGTTGCCGAAGCACGTGAAAAAGGCTATGTTTCCACAATATTTGGTCGTAAACGCTACTTGGCTGATATCAACTCAAGCAACGGGACTGTTCGTGGTTTAGCTGAGCGAAATGCCATTAATGCGCCAATCCAAGGCTCTGCTGCCGATATTATAAAGTTGGCGATGATAAATATTCACCGTGAGTTTGAGAAGGAAAACCTGCAATCGAAAATGATAATTCAGGTACACGACGAATTGGTGTTCGACGTCTATAAACCTGAGTTGGAAAAAGTCAAAGAAATTGTAAAGCGTTGTATGGAAGGCGCTATTAAGTTAAAAGGACCCCTTGAGATTGAAATGGGCATTGGTACTAACTGGCTGGAGGCACACTAAGACCAACAAACTGCTTAACAACACATAAGAAATAATTTTTCTATCACTATATCTTTTTAACTTGTACTTTTTTAGGTAAAATTATAACGTTTTGAAAATTAGTAACTTATATTTTAAAAGTATGAAGCTTTTTAGTTTTTTTTTATTAGTCCTTATCATTCCAAATGTAATTTCTGGACAAAATGGCTATTATGCCACTGATAGTAGTGTTGTGTATGGTCTAAAAATATATAAAGGCTTGGAAAAGGATAATTCAAAATTTTGTAGGGTTATTCGCCTCAAAGACACTTTAAGTCTTTCACCTTTTGATGTTAAAGAGTACGGCACAGGTGACAAAACCTATGTGTCTAAAACTATATCTGTCAACGGGAAAACCAAACAAGTTTTTCTTGAACAAATAGTAAAAGGTAAAATTTCTTTGTTTTATTACAATGGAAACGATGGGCGTTTCTTTTTAATTAATAAAGACAGTTCAGATCTTATTAATCTTCCAAAATATGATAAAATTACAAGGGTAAACTATAAGGAAATTCTTAATAACTATACTAGCGAGTGTGAGTATACTCGCGAAAATTTAAAATTGGTAAATTATGCAAAACAGCCCTTGAAGCAATTGATTGAAAATCACAATAAGTGCATTTTTAAACCATTTCGTTTCACCAAGTATGGTTTAGAGTTTGGTTATGAAACAATTAAACTTCAGCCTGCACTTACCCATACTTCTGACTACATTGAAGAATTTCATTTTGGCTATCAGAAATCATTATTCTTTGGAGTATTCATTGATAAACCAATCTTCTCAACCAAATTATCTTACCATTTATCAATTTATTATAATCAAATCAATAATACCTATAAGAAAACTTATGTAAACATTGATTTCGAAAATATAGAT
>CAZTVB010000270.1:0-4656 GCA_964616315.1 uncultured Rikenellaceae bacterium | reverse complement strand
ACTTGTAGCAATTAACAATGAACCAAAGCAGTTCTTCGACGAGTTTAAAACCGCATTGCTGGAAAACAAGAATAAAACTGTATCGATTACAGTTTTACGCGATACACAAACGGTTAATATCAACATTAACGTGCCTGAAACTGGAATAGTTGGTGTTGTTCCCATGATGGAACTAAAGGAGTTTTTTGAGATTGATAAAAGGGAGTACTCTTTCTTTGAATCTATTCCTGCAGGTATAAAGCGTGGAATTTCTACAGTTAAAAGTTACTTAAAACAACTGCGATTGTTATTTGATACAGATACTAAAGCCTATGAGTCGCTTGGCGGTTTTATAACTATAGGGAAAATATTCCCATCAACTTGGGATTGGCAAGCTTTCTGGGGGTTAACAGCTCTTCTTTCAATAATTCTTGCTATTATGAATATTTTACCGATACCTGCGCTAGATGGAGGGCATGTGCTATTCCTACTTTACGAGATTGTAACGGGTCGTAAGCCTAGCGATAAGTTTATGGAGTATGCTCAAATAACAGGGATGATTATTCTGCTGGCATTGCTTCTTTACGCAAACGGGAACGATATTGTCAAGTTATTCAAGTAGTTGTATTTTGAAATTGTTGAATTTATAGTGTTGGGAGAATATTGCTGCAATGGGCTTTAAGGTGAAAATTGGACTTACTTTTACAATTCTGTTTTGTCAACTGCTAACTTTTGCTGGAGGCGTTAAGGGAGAAAGTAAAACTTCGGATAATTGTCCGATAGTTGAAATGGTGGACGAGTTGGCTTTTTTAAGGATTTTTCCTAAAGTTGATGCTTATAGAGTGACCGATACAATTGGCAAGGTACAGGACTTAATGTACGAGTACCATATTGCAGCAATAGGGAAGCAATCGCCTATTGATTACGATTACAACCAGTACGTACGGCGATATATCGATATATATACCATTGAGCGGAGAGAGCAGGTTTCGCAAATGCTGGGTCTGGCCGAGATGTACTTCCCTTTATTCGATGAGTATTTGGACAGGTACCAGTTACCTCTGGAGTTAAAATACTTAGCAGTAGTTGAGTCTGCATTAAATCCAATGGCTGTTTCCAAAACCGGGGCGGTAGGGCTCTGGCAGTTTAAGATAAACACAGCCAAGATGTTCAACTTGGACGTTAGTTCATATGTTGATGAAAGAATGGATCCTGCTAAATCAACTGAAGCAGCCTGCCTATATCTTCAATATCTTTACAGAACATTTAATAATTGGCAGTTAGCTCTAGCTGCTTACAATGTTGGCCCTGGGGCTGTGAAAAATGCAATAGCACGAAGTGGTGGCGAAAAGGATTTTTGGAAAATTTACCCAAACCTGCCAGAAGCCGCTCAAAACTACGTACCTGCATTTATTGCTGCAACCTATGTTATGAAAAACTATACCAGTCATAGTATCTCGCCAGCCAAGCCAATAATATCGTACTCCGAAACCGATACGGTGATGGTTGCAAAAGCCGTTAATCTTAATGTACTGGCAAAGTCCATTGATGTTCCTATTGAGATAGTTCGCTTTTTAAACCCTACCTTCAAACTCGATTATATCCCTTCGGGTTCTTCACAATTAACGCTCCGCCTTCCTTCGGGTAAAACCAACAGTTTTATTCAGAATGAGGGTTTTATTTATGAAAATTCAAGTAAACCCAAAGTTGAAGAGTTAAAAGAATTTGCCGATAGTACGACATTAAAGCAAAAAGTGGTTCACACTGTTAAAAGCGGCGATAGTATGCATAAAATTGCAATAATTTATGGTTGCACTATTGAGGATATTCAAAGTTGGAACCCCAAAATTGATAGCGTTTTAAGTGTTGGACAAGGTATTACGCTGTGGGTTACTCAAAAGCAACTGGGTAAGTTAAACCAGCAAAATTGATTTAATTTTAATAAATTGTCCAGCAATACTTGAGCATTTTTTCCGTTAGGATTAAACAAAGTAAACCGACTAATACAACAATAAATATGAAGCAAACATTAAGTTATATTGCTATAGTGATAGTTCTTGCATCTACCTTTTCCTGTAAAAAGGGGAGCAGGGGAGAAACTAGTTTTCTCCCGAACGTTACAGGCGCCGCAGGAGAATTAGTTTTAGTATTGCCAAAACCTCTTTGGACGGATTCTATTGGTATTAACTATAAGGAGATTCTTGCCCAGGATTTCCCTTATTTGCCTCAGCAAGAACCAATTTTCGATATGATATCTATCCCTCCCGAGGCTTTTACTGACATATTCAAGTCACATAGGAATATTATCATAAATGAAACTTCGGCAGAGATTAAGGAACCCAAGTTCATTCTTAAGCGCGATGTATGGTCTTCGCCACAAACAGTGCTATATGTAGTTGGCCCAAACTTTACATCGATTTCAAACTTTATAAAAAGGGAGAAGGATAAATTGGTTGCTATATTCGAGCAGGCAGAGCGCGATAGGGTTATTCAGAATGCGATTAAGTACGAAGAGAGCGATATTGCCCCAGTGTTACAGCAGAAGTTTAATGCAACCATTAAAGTTCCTAAGGGGTACACAATTCGGAAACAAACCGATAACTTTATTTGGATATCCCACGAAACACCAAAGATTAGCCAAGGATTAATTATCTATAAATTCCCTTACACTGAGAAAAACACATTTTCAGCAGAGTATCTGCTTAAAAAACGCGATGAAGTTGTGAACCAGATTCCTGGGCCTACCGATGGAACATATATGTTTACTTCACAAGTTTTTCCGCCTCATTTTAGCGCAATGATGTATAAGGACAGATATTTTGGAATTTTGCGTGGTTTTTGGGACGTTTATAAACACCCAATGGGTGGTCCATTCATCAGTTTCTCAACGCTCGACGAGAAGCGTCAAACCATTATAAATGTTGAGGCTTATGTTTATGCCCCAAGTGTAAATAAACGTAATTACTTACGTCAGGTAGAAGCTCTGGTTTATACCTTAGAGGTAAACTAATAAGGAACTTAATTTCAATAATAAGAAAGGCTGTAGAAACTACAGCCTTTCTCGTTTTGAAATTAATTCGGTTAATAAGATAGTTCAAGTCTGATTTAAAAATCAAGTCCTTCGTTGGGGTCGGAGCCTGTATATTCTCTACAAATCCCTCGCTTAGAGTTTTTGATGAAATCAACAATAAGATCTCGCTCGGGGGTTTGTGCCATATTCTCAGTAATATAGGTTAATGCCTGTGAAACATTCATACCTTTATTATATAGGTTGCGATACACTTCCTGAATCTCCCCGATTTGCTGAGCTGTAAAACCTCTACGGCGCAAGCCAATTATATTAATACCTGCAAAAGTAATAGGTTCACGAGCTGCAATGATAAATGGTGGAATATCTTTGTTGATTTTTGACCCACCCTGAACCATAACATGAGCACCAATTCGCTCAAACTGATGAATAAGGCTGTGTGCGCTAACAATAGCCCAGTCGTCAATTTCTACTTCGCCTGCAACCTGAGTTCCATTACCGAGTATGATTTCGTTTCCAATTTTGCAATCGTGGCCAACGTGAACATAAGCCATTAAAAGGCAATTATTGCCTATCACTGTTTTTCCTCTCGATGCTGTTCCCCTGTTAACGGTAACACACTCACGCATGGTGGTGTTATCGCCAATCTCAGCAGTTGTTTCCTCTCCGCGGAATTTTAAATCCTGAGGTATTGCAGATATTACCGCACCAGGGAATACGCGGCAGTTTTTACCAATTCTGGCACCATCAAGAATTGTTGTATTGGGGCCAATCCAAGTTCCATCTCCAATTACTACATTTCCTGCAATATATGCAAATGGGCTAATTGTAACATCCTTGCCAATTTTGGCATCGGGATGAATATATGCTAGTTGATGTGACATTACTCTTTCATTTTAGTTATTTGTGCCATTAAAACACCTTCCACTACGAGTTGATCCCCCACAAAGCCCTGTCCGGTCATGTTTGCGATTCCTCGGCGGATAGGCTCATTAAGAACGCAACGGAACAGGATGGTGTCGCCAGGAACAACTTTGCGTTTAAATCGAACTTGATCAATTTTAAGGAAATAGGTTAGGTAATTCTCGGGGTCGGGTACTGTGTTAAGCACAAGAATTCCACCAACTTGAGCCATTGCTTCAATTTGAAGGACTCCGGGCATAACAGGCTCATCGGGGAAGTGACCTACAAAGAAACCCTCGTTCATGGTTACGTTCTTCATTCCAACTACCGAAGTTCCATCCATCGAAATAATTTTATCAATCAGCAGGAATGGGTGGCGATGAGGTAGAATTTTTTGAATTTGGTTCACGTCCATTAGTGGTGCCTGATTGGGATTATAATCAGGCGCAGTTGGCTTTAACAAGTCTTTTTTGTACTGCTTGCGGAGCATTTTTGCAAACTCGGTGTTAGCCCAATGCCCTGGACGCATAGCAATAATTTTACCTTTTATTCTTGGGCCAAGAAGCGATAGGTCGCCAACCATATCGAGCAGTTTGTGACGGGCAGGTTCGTTGTCAAAATGTAAGTCGAGGTTGTTGAGTATTCCCTCGGGTTTAACTTTTACGTGAGGCTTGTTGAATAGATCAGCAATTCTATCCAGCTCATTTTGAGGGGCCTCGTGCTCCATAATTACGATGGCATTCTCA
>CAZTVB010000269.1:0-4663 GCA_964616315.1 uncultured Rikenellaceae bacterium | reverse complement strand
GACTCTACCATTCCTCTTAATTTAATATCGAAAACTTCGGCTCCTTTAAATAAGTTCTTATGCTGATAGTTAAAATTACCTTCAGCACCCAAAGATCCGGTTGTATTAGTACCCACCAATTCAACCTGATAACTTTGAAGAGTATTCTGTGATAACTGAATATAGCAATCCAAATAACCAAGGAGTAAAGAGTCTGAATCATTATTCTGCTCTTCAAACAAATTAACCTTAAGTGAATCTGAAATCTCCGCATTTTCGGTAAAACTTATGTTAACGAATTTGTAAAGTTTCAGTAAGTTTAGATTATTCTGTGACCGTGAAACAATGTCATTTGAATAAACGATACCCGGACGAATAGCATTAGCATTGTGAATAACATTTAATTTTATGCCAGGATCGTCTGGAAAGATATATTGAATCCCATTGAATTCAACTGTATCAAGTATTAAATTCTGACTTCCTGATATGAATTGAATTGGATCGTAATTCGGATATATAAATACCTTTTTTACTTTATACCGCTTAAAATTTGTAGCAATTCTTTTTCCATCCTTATCAATTTTAGAGGGATTTCGGATCATAAGAAGAACATCTACCTTATGATCATCAACACTTGTATCGGCTGAGAAGGTTATAAAATCTTTACTAAAGTTATAAAATCCGTTATTTCGTAAATAAGATTCTAACCTTAAACGTTCATTCTGTAATATATCGGTATCAAAAAGTTGTTTACGGGTAATTATACAATTTGCTGAATCGCCCTTAACTAGCCGCCGAATTACAGTATCTTCAATACTGTAACTTAGATTCTTAACCCTATAGGGAAAATTTGGGTTAATTAGGTACAACACATTGGCCTTCTTGCCATAAAATGCAATTGAATCAGTTACGGCAGCGTTGTAATAACCTTTACTTTTGAGGTAAAGCAATACATTTCGAGTTCCTTCCTGAATAAGATTTGTGTCTAAAATAGTGGGCTCCTCCCCTATTGTTTTCAACCATTTATTAACTCCATTAAACTTGTAAGGACTTGCTAAATTGTAAAGTCTTAAATGAAATCGAAAACCCAAAATCTCTTTATTCGGGTGCTGCTTAAGGTATGAGTTTAAATCGCTTTCCTTTACGGCTTTTGAGTCTACTTTTATTTCAGACTTGTTTAATAAGTATTTACCCTCTGGAACATTACGAGTTATACTACACGATGCGAACAACATTAACCCTAAAAAAAACAAAGGGAGATGAATAAATATAGTTCTATCACCAAATTTTAGAGTTAAGAAATTTAAAATCATAGTTTTAGCATGCCGAAATCGGAGTTGTAAGATAGGAAAACCTTTTGAAACAGCCATTGATGAATTTTATATTTTATAGTAATGATTTACGAATGAATGGAATATGACGATAAAAATAAAAATTTGTTGGCTGAAAATCACCAAAAGTTATACCAATAAAAAAATCGACTCCTTGAGAGAAGTCGATTTTATAACTATATTATTATTTTAACGAACCTCGAATCGTATCTCATTCAAAGCCTTAATAGCCCTATCGGAGAAAAAATCGCATGCTGGGAATACCTTGTAACGTCCGCCCTCCATATTTTTTGGTTCATCAATTAGTAGAAACTCTTGTTGATCGTTTCTATTAAATAGTTCAGAATAAGTTACCGACATTCTATATCCGTCCAACGCTGCAACTGTGAATAAACCTTTTTGAATATTATCCTTTGATACTGGATAGATTGAATGCAGAATATCCTTTAAGTAGTAGCCTGTAAATGGGGTTGTGCTATGGATACCACGCCCACGTCCATAAAAAATTGTGTTGAACGTTACTGGCGATAAACTTTTAGGTATGTTCAAAGAAGTTTCGTTACCTGCTACATCCAAGACTTTTACTTTATCGGAGAATAATGGTTTAATCTCTCTATCAATTTTAAAAGAAGCGTCTAACGATCGAACAGTTATTCGTGTTGGGTTAGAGATGTTACGCTCGGTTAACAAATCGTTTCCAACAACCAACTTAGAGGCCTCTGGTAAAGGCCATAGCTCCTTGGTTTTACTTGGAACAATCCTCATAACAGCGTTGGCAATAATAATCTTATGCAGATTACTGGGGTAGTATATTTCGCCCCATGAGAAGACTACTTTATCGCCGGCATCGTTGCTAACCTCAATATATAAATCAATAATTGGAGGAAAAACATCAGCATTCTTCTTCTGAATTTTCACGGTGTTGAGAATATCGAAAAGAGAATAACCATCGTAACGATATGCTCCAATGAATTTATTAGTACCATCAGCATTAAGCAATGCCTCCTTAACAATTACTGAGTGAATTGGCAGTTTGCCAAAATCAACAGTATCTGGATTTGCAATTTCGCCATCAACAACCAACTGAACCATTGGCAACTGCAAAACTGGTTCGTTATCGTAAAAGTTATTAGTTTGCTCTAAGGAATCGACTATTGGTGTTTGGGCAATATGGTTCGATTCTTTATTCTGATTGCAACTCCAAGCAATCAATAGTAAAATTGGAATAGCTATTTTTTTCATTTTTGTCTTATTAAGTCAAGTTAAATTAAAATTTAGCCCCAATACTAGCAATTATAAATCGGCCCGGGCCAACGGCTCCTTTGCTATCGTAAACTTGTTTATCAAGAATATTTTGCACACTAAGCGAGGTAGTTATTGACTGAAGAAACTCCCTGCTCACCTTTAAATCTACTGTAATTGTTGATGGGTAAACGTTTGAACGCACTATTTCGTCATATACATTTTGATCGTTGACGAACATCTCGCCAACATACTTGAAGGTTATACCCAAATTAACAATTTCTTTATTCTGAAAAATTGCCCCAAACGCTAAAGAATGCTTGGGAACATCTGTCAGATATTTTCCAGACAAATCAACAGGATCACCAGCATAAAGAGGTTTGTAATCCGATATTTTGGGAACGCTATAAGCATAGTTACCAAAAACATTCAAATACCTAAGTGGGCTTGCAGTAAAATCAAACTCAAGTCCATAAATTCTAACATCCGAGACATTGGAACGAATCATTATTGGCCGATCGCCAAAACCCATATCAATGCTATCGCCAGTGGAAACGTAGTAAAGGAAATCGGTTCCCTTTGAGTAGAATATACTAGATGATAGTTTTAACCAATCGATAGGACGATAGTCGGCGCCCACCTCAAAGTTGTCCAAGTATTCGGGCTTAAGGTTTGGATTAGCCACCTTAAATCCCCCACGAACACGACCGGAACGGCATAAATCGTCGAGAACAGAAGGACGGAAGCCTCGGCTATAAGTGGCGTAAAATCTTAATTCGTCGTTGGGCTTATAGTGTATAGAAACGCGTGGGCTCAGAGCCCCCCATTCTACATCATCAATTCCTGAAAACTGGTACTGATCCATAAAAACTGTTTCGGACGATGGACTGTGAATAATAAATGCTCCATCGTAAAAACGTGCAAAATCGTAACGCAACCCAAGCAGAACTTTCACTTTATCGTTAAAAGTAGAAATCTCATCCTGTAAATAAACGCCATAGAAATCCATTGTTCCTCGATTGTCTACCTTATCGGTTGATGTGTAGTAAATATCAGAAGCATCAACAGCACCTATTCTTACATCATATCCGGCAGTTAAGGTATGTTTCTTAATTTTATAATCAAAAGAAGACATTAATCCGTAATCGGTTCTATCCGAAAAAACATCATACCAAGCATATTCCCCCTTAAATGATTCATTCACTTTCGCATACTTTTCTTGCAGGTAAAAAAGTGAGATGTTCCAACCCAACTTAGCATTATTCCCTTTTACCGTTGAGCGGATTTGATATGTATCGTGGTCGGTTGTATTTCCTTCGGACTGATAAACTTTTTCACCAGAACCACGCATATCATCATAATAGGTAAAGTCTATTTCTGCATTAATTTTATTACCATTTGCAAAACCAGTCTTTAAGTTTACCGATTTCTCATTAAATGTTGACTTTACAATAAATGGATTTGCCAGTTGATCTGCCTCCGATTGAGTAATATAACCATCACTCTTCCTATAGTTAGCATTGGTTGACCAGTAAAAGTATTTTAAAGAATCGACCCCCACTCTTCCAGCCAATCGAGCCTTAACACCCTGCGTATTATAGGTTCCGTAATCAATACTTGCATTCCCTTCCAGTTTTTTTGTGGGTCGCCTGTTAACAATATTAATAACCCCACCCATTGCATTTCCACCATAGAGTGCAGAACCAGGCCCCTTAACAACCTCTATTCGCTCCACATCGCCAGTTGAAATTAAGTTCCAGTTCACAGAGCCTCCATCGGCTTTGTTTACAGGTATACCATCGATTAAAACTAAGGTACTAGCCTGCTCGTTTCCGCTTAATCCACGCATAGTAACCGATGATTTGTGAGAAAACAGGCCAAACGACCGGCTAACCTGAACACCAGGTAGTAAAGCCAATACTTCATCGGCGGTTAGCGATGCTGTTAACGATAACCGTTCTGGAGTGATTAAGCTTATACGTCCGGGGATCTCGCTTATTCTATTCTCAGAGCGAGTTGCTGAAACAACAATCTCTTCAATTAGAACATTTTCTTTGCCAAGCAAAACATTAATTGAAATATTCTCACCTTCTTAATTGGACTTCATTTCA
>CAZTVB010000268.1:0-4663 GCA_964616315.1 uncultured Rikenellaceae bacterium | reverse complement strand
AGGAAAAAGCAAACGGAAACGATAATACTGGCAAAGAAAAAAAGGATAAAGAACAAGATAATTCGGCCGACAAAAAATCATTCTTCAAGGATGAAAGAGTTCGTTTTACCATTGGACTCTTTACCCTTCTTTTAAGTATCTATATTACGATAGCGTTTATATCCTACCTTTTTACCTGGAAGGTTGACCAAAGCTTTGAGTGGCAAAATCTATTTTCGGGCTCCGATGTTCGTGTAAAGAACTGGACTGGAAAACTCGGAGCAAGTATCTCCATGCAGTTTATGCATAAATGGTTCGGTGTTTCATCATTAGCATTTCCTCTGATTTTTGCAGTCTTTGGACTAAAATTATTGAAACTATACAACGGAAGATTATGGAAACCAACTTTTAAGGTGATTGTTGGTGTTGTACTATTCTCGTTAGTTACAGGTTTCCTTTTTGGAACTGCACATGGTTTCTTGGGTAGCGGATTGGGTGGTGCTCACGGACTTTTTGTTTCGGAATGGATTTCGGCAATACTGGGTAAAGTTGGCACAGCATTCCTACTACTGGTAATGGTTATTGCTTACACAATCTATGTTAAACCCTCTTCGCTACACTGGTACAATAGAATTGTTTGGGATATTGCTCAGTATCTAAAAAAATCATTCAAAAAATCGGAGAAAGGCGATGAATCAACAGAGGTATTCGATGCAGAGGAAGAACCTGTGGAAAATAATATTGCGGTTGAGGAAACCCCAGCCCCAAGCATATCGAATATTTTAGAGTCTGGATCGAATGAGAATATTATTTCCGAAAAAGAAATAGAGGATGAAATTAGTGTAGTTGAAGACGAGGAGGATGACTCCCTTGTTTTTGAAGAAAAAGACACATTCATAGAACCTACACCAACCGTTAAAGAAGAAAACACCCACCTAACCCAGTCGGTTGTTAAGGTTGAGGACGAGAGCGACGTGGAATTTACCGTTGAAACGATACAGGAGAAGGAACTTAACGAAGATTTAATTAACGAGCAGGAGATGTACGACCCAACCCTGGAGTTATCGCACTACCAAAGGCCATTGATTGAACTTCTGGAGGACTACAAGAACACCTCATCGCCAGTTACCAGCGAAACATTAATTGAGAATAAGAATAAGATTGTTGAAACCCTATCGCACTATAAAATCCAGATTGATAAAATAAAAGCGACCATAGGGCCAACAGTTACTCTATACGAAATTGTCCCTGCACCAGGCATAAGAATTAGCAAAATTAAGAATCTGGAAGATGATATTGCTCTTAGCCTTGCAGCCTTAGGGATTCGAATTATAGCACCAATTCCTGGTAGAGGCACAATTGGTATTGAAGTTCCAAACCAGCATCCCGAAATAGTATCGATGCACTCCATTATTAAATCCCAGAAATTTCAGGAGAGCAAGTTCGATTTAACTATAGCGTTGGGCAAAACCATATCCAACGAGATATTTATGCTCGACCTAACCAAACTGCCCCACTTACTTGTGGCTGGTGCAACAGGACAAGGAAAATCAGTTGGGTTGAATGCTATTATAACATCGTTACTGTACAAGAAACATCCTGCTGAAATAAAGTTTGTACTTGTTGACCCCAAGAAAGTAGAATTAACTCTTTATAGCAAACTGGAGAAGCACTTTCTTGCAAAACTTCCCGACTCTGAAGATGCAATTATTACCGATACACAGAAAGTAATAAACACCTTAAATTCTCTATGTATTGAAATGGACCAACGCTACGAGCTCTTAAAACTGGCGCAGGTTCGCAATATCAAGGAGTATAACGATAAGTTTGTATCGCGCCGACTAAATCCGCACAAAGGGCATAAATTTCTACCATACATTGTGGTAATTATCGACGAGTTTGCCGATTTAATCATGACCGCAGGTCGCGAAGTGGAAATGCCCATTGCCCGTATTGCCCAATTAGCACGTGCAATTGGTATTCACCTAATTATTGCAACACAACGTCCATCAACCAACATTATTACAGGCGTAATTAAGGCGAACTTCCCTGCACGTATTGCTTTCCGCGTTTCATCGATGATTGACTCCAGAACCATTCTTGACCACCCTGGCGCAAACCACCTAATTGGCCGTGGCGATATGCTTGTATCGGCTGGAAGCGATATGATTCGTGTGCAGTGTGCATTTATCGATATTCCAGAAATTGAACGTATTACTGATTTTGTTAATAATCAACAAGGCTACTCTACTGCATTTCAGCTACCAGAGTACGTTCCCGAGAGCCAAGATGTAAACCTTGAGGTTGACTTAAGAAAACGTGATGAACTGTTTGAGGATGCTGCAAGGCTTGTTGTTCAATCGCAAATGGGCTCAACATCTTTAATTCAACGAAAATTCTCAATCGGCTACAACAGAGCAGGAAGAATTGTAGACCAACTTGAAGCTGCTGGAATCGTTGGACCTTTTGAGGGTAGCAAAGCTCGTCAGGTATTAATTGTTGATGAGATTTCTTTGGAACAACTTTTGAAGAATATCAGTAGTCAATAATTTTATCAAGTATAATTCATTATTACTATATTTGACGCTTCAAATTTAATAACACAACTAACCACAATGAAGAAAATAATAGCAACACTATTAGTTTTTGTGCCATTTTGCATTTTTGCACAAGAGAACCCTGATGCAACTCAGGCCGTAAAGGATTTTAGCCAGAAGATGCAAACTGTAAAAACAATCAATGCTTCATTCACTTTTACATTGGAAAACCTTCAGGAAAAAATCACGGATACTCATCAAGGGAAAATTATTGCAAAAGGCAATAAATATTTTCTAGAAATGATGGGTATGGAAATTTACTTTGACGGCACAACAAAATGGCAATACATTAAAGAAGCTAACGAGGTAACTGTCTCTAAACAAACAACTAATGATGGTGGTTTCCTAGATGACCCATCAAAGTTATTTAAGGATTATGATAAAAATTTTAAATCAAAATTCATTGGCGAGCATAAAGATAAAAACAGAACTATTTATGAATTAGACTTTTTCCCTAAAGATTTAAATCTGCCATACTCTGCCGTTAAACTACAATTTGACAGAAACACATTAGAGCCCGTTTTAATACGCTATCAGGGTAAAGATGGAAACAACTACATCATTAAGGTAAAAACCTTTAAATCGAACCTTCCTGTAAGAGATGAGAGGTTTACTTTTGAACCTCAAAAGCATAAGGGAATTGAAATTATAGATATGCGCTAAATATCCTTAAAATATTAAAATGAAAAGGTGGCTATTCTTGGCCACCTTTTTTTGCTATAATTTACTTTCGGGGTATTCAATTCTCGCATGATAAATATTTGTTAGCTTTTTCTTGAAAACAGTCTTGATTGTGGTAATATCCCTGAACGTTATATCGGCATCGTTAAATTGACCTTCGGCTTGCTGTTTGTTAATTATAGACTCAACCAGTTCTTCGATATTTTGCACAGTAATGTTTTTCATACTACGCGATGCGGCCTCTACAGCATCGGCCATCATAACAATTGATGTTTCCTTTGAGTTTGGACGTGGACCAGGGTAAGTGAACTTATGAACATCATCTATGCCGTTATCGAACTTATCCTTATGCAAATTGTAAAAATACTTAACCTTTGTGGTTCCGTGATGGGTTTGAATAAAGTCAACAATTGGCTGAGGCAAACCAGCCTTATGAGCAATTTTGATACCCTCAGTAACGTGGTCAATTATAAATTTTGCACTCTCAGTAAAATCGAGATTTTTATGTGGATTAAAATCGAAAGGTTGATTTTCGATGTAATACAGGGGATTGACGGTTTTGCCAATATCGTGATACAATGCCCCAGTGCGCACCAATAAAGGATTTCCTCCAATTTTCTGAATTGCTGTTTCGGCCAGATTGGCCACTTGAAGCGAATGTTGAAATGTACCAGGCGCAACTTCGGCCAACTTACGGAGCAAATCCAAATTTGTGTCAGAAAGTTCTATCAGGGTTGCATCGGACAAAAATCCAAACAATTTTTCGAACAAATAAACCAACTGGTACGATGCCATTAACAACAGCGAATTAATTGCATACCATAGCAAAACAAATCCATTTGCCGCTAACGGTGTACCATCCTCAATGGTTACTAAACTTAAATAAAGTATAACATAAGTTAAATAAACAAAGGCTACGGTAATAAACAACCGACCTCGCCTATAAAGATTTGTTAAACTAATAATTGAAACAACCCCTGCCAAAAAATTTGTAAAAACAAACTCAAAACTGTTTGGGACAAAAAAACCCACCACAAAAATTGTAACAAGATGAATAAAAAGAGCCAATCGAGCATCGAAAAATGTTCTTATAAAAATTGGAACTATAACCAACGGAACAACATAAACACTAACTATCCCTGATTTTATGACATAGGACGAAACTATAACCATAAAGGCAATAAGCGAAAGAATAAACAGGGTTTTTGAATCCTCTTTTAAAATTTCGGTTCTAAAACTCAACAGAAATAGATAAAGTATGATGAATAGTGAACCAACAAGCAGGGCATTGCCGAGCATCACAAGTAACCAATTTCTATTTCCAATATGCGACTCGTACTCACGCTTGAGAGATTCCAGTACTTGAAAAACTTCCGAAGTAACCATCTCGTTATTGGAAATTATTC
>CAZTVB010000267.1:0-4668 GCA_964616315.1 uncultured Rikenellaceae bacterium | reverse complement strand
GCTAGGGAATACCCTGATAGACAAAGAAGTTGATTTTCTTATACTTAATTTAAGCCAGTCAGCACCTATATACAACGAAACAATTGAGGATTCAGTTAATCAACTTACCAAGGAGTTGGCAAGTAAATACTCGAATAATTTCAAGGTTAATGTTGCTGTTTTGGAATTTAGAACATCTTCAAATAAGATATCGCGCCTAAATCAACGAATTCAAAGAGAGATACATCGGTCCCTTGCGACTTACAATAACTTTAAAGTAATTGAGCAGTATAGCGTTAATCATATTTTAGAGGAACAAGGTTGGAATTTAGATAATGCCAAAAGTTTTAAGGTCTACTCATCTATAAATGAAAATCTGTTCAAAAATACAGGCACAATAGCTGATGTGTTTTTGTATGGGGTAATATCAATGGATAACGAGTGTGTTTCTATTACTGGATTTATTATTCCTGGAGGTATGGCATCAAATGGTTCAGAAATAACTGTTAAAATTACTGTCAATAATTTACCCGCAAATTACTTGGAGAACGATTAATACCTCTATATTAGTTCTTGTTTAGAACAATCTTTTATTTTTATTGTTGTGTAATGCAAAAAGTTATTACATAAATTTAGTTGATTATGTCTAAACAGAATACTACGCAATTTTCGAAAGAGGAAATTTTAAACGACTACTATTTGGCTACACTTAGCCGTCAAATTAGTTTGATGGGGCGTAAAGAGGTGTTAACCGGAAAGGCAAAATTTGGAATTTTTGGCGATGGTAAGGAGTTGGCCCAAATTGCTTTGGCAAAATTCTATAAGGATGGCGATTGGCGCTCGGGCTACTATCGCGACCAAACCTTTATGATGGCCGTTGGCGCATTCTCCGCCGAGGAATTCTTTGCCCAACTTTACGGTCAAACCGATGTTAAGTTAAACCCTGGTAATGCTGGCCGTACCTTTAACAATCACTTTGCCACCCGTAGTTTAAATGAAGACGGTACATGGAAAGATTTAACTAAACAGCGTAATAGTACACCCGATATTTCACCAACAGCAGGTCAAATGCCACGCTTGTTAGGTCTTGCATGGGCTTCAAAGTTGTTTAGGGATAATAAGGAATTATCAAAGTACAGTAAGTTTAGCAATAGTGGAAACGAGGTTGCCTTTGGTACAATTGGCGATGCCAGTACATCCGAAGGCCATTTTTGGGAAACAATAAATGCCGCTGCTGTTATGCAAGTTCCAATGGCTTTGGCTGTTTGGGACGATGGTTATGGAATTTCTGTTCCTCGCGAGTATCAAACTACCAAGGGAAGTATCTCCGAATTACTTAAAGGTTTCGAGAAGGGTGATAAGGATTCTACAGGCATAATTTTATACAAAGTAAAAGGTTGGGATTATCCAACAATGATTGCAACTTTTGCCGAAGGTGTTGAGCGTGCTCGTAAAGAGCATGTGCCCGTAGTTTTTCATGTTACTGAGATTACTCAGCCCCAAGGGCACTCTACCTCTGGTTCGCACGAGCGTTACAAATCTGCAGAGCGTCTTGAGTGGGAGAAGGAGTTTGATTGTAACAAGCGTTTCCACGACTGGATTGTACAGGAAAAAATTGCCACAGAGCAAGATCTTGCGGAAAAAGAGCAAAAGGCTGTAGATGATGCAAAAATTGCACGCGATAGAGCTTGGGATGCATTTACTTCGCCAGTAAAAAAGGAGCGTGATGAGTTAATCAAGATTATCGATAATCGTTCATGTATGTGTAAGCGGGAGCATGTTGACAAAGTTGGAATAATCACAAACCAACTAAAGGCCATTCAGAATCCTATCCGTAAAGATAATATGAGTGCAGCTAAGAAGATTCTTCGTCATGTTTGCACCGACTGTACAATGCGCGATAAACTTCAGACCGACTTAAGCGCTTGGCTGGACCGTAACCAAAAGGATGGCTACGATAGGTATAGTTCAGACTTATACTGTGAAACCGACCGTGCTGCATGGAAAGTTAAGGAAGTAAAACCAGTATTTTCTGAGAATTCACCAATGGTTAATGGCCGAGAAATTCTGCGTGATAACTGGGATAAAGTGTTTGAGAAAAACCCTTTAGTTGTTGCATTTGGCGAGGATGTTGGTGGAATTGGTGGTGTAAACCAATCGTATGAAGGTATTCAGGCTAAGTATGGCAAAAATAGGATTACCGATACAGGTATACGCGAGGCAACAATACTTGGACAAGGATTAGGCCTTGCTTTAAGAGGGATGCGACCAATCACAGAAATTCAGTATTTTGATTATTTGCTCTATGCGCTTCAAACAATGAGCGATGACGTTGCTACAACTCGTTGGAGAACTAAGGGTGGACAGATGGCTCCAATGATAATAAGCACCCGTGGTCATAGGTTGGAGGGTGTTTGGCACTCTGGGTCGCCTCTGAGTATGGTAATTAATTCAATTCGAGGAATATACGTTTGCGTTCCACGCAATATGACACAAGCTGCAGGATTCTACAGCACCCTGCTTGAATCCGATGACCCCGCTTTGGTTATTGAACCATTGAATGGCTATAGATTAAAGGAGCGTCGCCCCGATAATATTGGGGAGTACAAAGTTCCGTTGGGGATACCTGAAATTCTTAAGCCTGGAACTGATGTTACGCTGGTAACCTACGGAAGTTGTATTAGGATTGCTCAGGATGCTGTTGCCCAACTTGCTGAATTTGGAATTTCAGCTGAGTTAATTGACGTTCAAACACTACTTCCGTTCGATTTGCCAAACATTGTACTGGAGTCGATTAAGAAAACAAATCGTGTTGTATTTTTTGATGAGGATGTTCCCGGTGGAGCCACTGCATTTATGATGCAGAAGGTGCTTGAGGAACGCAATGGTTATCAGTACTTGGATTCTTCACCAAAAACTATTACAGCAAAAGAGCATCGCCCAGCTTTTTCAACCGATGGTGATTATTTCTCAAACCCGAATTCCGAGGATGTTTTCGATGGAATCTATCAGTTAATGCACGAGGTTAATCCAAAGAGATATCCAAAATTATACTAGAAGCATTTTAACAATAAACTCTGACAGGTCTAAAACCATGTCAGAGTTTTTGTTTTTGGTAATAACTATATTTGAAGTTACGGCTCAAATTTTAATTCAGCCTCTTCCATTTTTGCATCATCAGCCTCAATTTTTTTCATATCCTCTTCGCTGTATTTCCTTATTTTAATGTTGAATGCGGCCATAAATACACTCATGAATGGGCTAATAATGTTGAAAAACGCATAAGGAGCATACGTTAAGGTTGGAACTCCCAACACGGCAGCTTGTGTTGCTCCGCAAGTATTCCATGGGATTAGTGCCGATGTTACTGTGCCTGAGTCCTCCAATGTTCTGCTCAAAAGCTCAGGCTTTAATCCTCGCTTACGGAAAGTTTTTGCAAACATCCGACCTGGTACAACAATGGAAATATATTGATCCGATGCTGTAACGTTGAAAAACAGACAACTTACCACAACCGATGCAACAAGAGAACCTGTTGATTTTGCGAATCGAATAATGGTCTCGGTTATTTTGACCAATAAACCCGCCGATTCCATAACACCCCCAAAAATCATTGCGGTTAGAATCAACCAAATAGTATTCATCATTCCAGCCATTCCTCTTGTAGTTAGTAATTCACTAATTTGAGGGTTGGATGCTTCTACCGAAACTTTTCCGTACATACTTTTCATTACAGTTATATACGATGCTTTAGCATAGTTATCTGTTATTCCGGATATTTGCTCAATTATATGGGGTTGAAGAATTATGGCAAAAACACCACCTAGTAATGCTCCAAACATAATAGATGGTAATGGTGGTAGCTTCATTACAATAACTACTATTAAAAGAATTGGAACTAGAAATAACCATGGCGAAATGTTAAATGTTGAATCCAGTGTAGTGAGTGTATTTGAAATATCAGTTGTACCATCAAATTTATATGTAAATCCAATCACAAGAAAAATGATAAGAGTGATTATTAAGGTTGGTGCTGTTGTGTAAACCATATATCTTACGTGGGTAAACAAATCGGTACCGGCCATTGCAGGGGCAAGATTGGTAGTATCACTTAGAGGTGACATTTTGTCGCCGAAGTAAGCGCCGGAGATAATTGCACCTGCTACAATTGCAGGATTAAAACCCAAGGCATTTCCTATTCCCAGCAATGCAACGCCAATTGTTGCTACGGTTGACCAGGAACTTCCTGTAGCTAATGATACTAGCGAGCATATTACAACTGTAGCAAACAGAAATATTTTAGGATGTAGCATTTGAAGTCCATAGTATATCATTGTTGGTACAACACCGCTTATCATCCAAGTTCCGGCCAGTGCACCTATTAGCATCAGTATTAGGATTGAAGGCATTGAGGCGCCAATGGTTTTTACTATTATCCCTCGTACACTATACCAACTATGACCCAAGTAAATTGCAATTACCGCTCCAATCGTAGAGGCTAAAAGCAGTGCTATTTGATTTGCTCCTGAAAGTGTGTCGTTACCAAAGTAAATAACATTCAACGATAAGAAAAGGATTAAGAATATTATAGGAATAAAACCTTGGAGTAATGTTGGTTGCTTAATTGTTTTGGCCATTTGGTTAGAATTTTTCAAGAAGTTAAAAACAGGCCTCCATACGTTATTTCTG
>CAZTVB010000266.1:0-4673 GCA_964616315.1 uncultured Rikenellaceae bacterium | reverse complement strand
ATTCCATTCACACTATTCGCAATATTCCCATCGTGGTTGAACTCGCTACCACGCTCAGGCGGATGGATGAATTCAGTTAAGGTTGTTTTAGGATTTATTGTGCTTGCTTTCTCGCTAAAATTCTTAACCACTATTGACCAATCGTACGGTTTAGATTTCTTAAGTAGAGATATCTTTATTGCTATTTGGATTGTAATTGCAGTTCTACTTGGATTTTACCTGTTGGGCAAGTTGAAGTTTGAACTCGACTCGGAGGTTAAGCACGTAAGTGTATTCAGACTATTCCTTGCCATTGCAAGTTTCACCTTTGCAGTCTACCTTATTCCTGGACTATTCGGAGCACCACTACAAGCAGTTTCAGGTTTACTTCCTCCACAATCGAGCCAAAAGTTCGATTTAACTAAGAGCAGCAACCAAGTTATTATAACAGGTTCAAATGTTAGCGTTAACGACAACTCTTCGCTTTGCGATGAACCTAGATTCGCCGACAAACTCCACTTACCACATGGACTGCAAGGCTATTTTGATTACGACCAAGCATTGAAATGTGCTAGGGAAAAAGGCAAACCATTGTTCATTGATTTTGTTGGTCACACCTGCGCAAACTGCAAGGATATGGAAGCAAAAGTGTGGAGCGACCCAAGAGTGCTTGAGCGTTTGCGTAGAGATTATATAATTGTGGCTCTTTATGTTGATGATAGAACTGAACTTCCAGAAAACGAATGGATAACCTCAACTCGTGATGGAAAGGTAAAAAAGACCATTGGCAAAAAGAATGCTGATTTTCAGGCAACCCGCTTCAACATTAACGGTCAGCCATACTATGCGTTACTTGACAACAATGAACAAACACTTGTTGAGCCAAGAGGTTACAACTTGGATATCGAAGAGTTCATCAAGTTCTTGGATAAGGGTGTTGAGGAATTTAAGAAAAGGCAATAAGTTTCAAAACCTATATTAAAGAGAAAGGCTGCTTATTGCAGCCTTTTTTTCCCATATCTAACGCTTGGAACATTGGAAGATTTTTGAAGAACCATTATTAGTTCAGAAAACTATTTCACTTTAGTTTTATCTTTCCTAAAAAATCGTGAGAAAGCAACAGCAGAGGTAAGAAGGGCTAAAAATGCCGATAAACGACCGATATAATCACCGTTCTTAGCGTAATAGGTTAACTTATTATTAGCATTTATTGTTCCAGAGATAGTTCCTCGCTTCCACCAACCTAGCGATTCTACTATATCGCCACGCTGATTAATAATTGCAGAAATGCCCGTATTTGCAGAGCGCGCCATTGACCGGCGCATCTCAATGGCTCTAATCCTTGAGAAAGTTAAATGCTGAACGTAGCCAGGAGTATTGCCCCACCATCCATCGTTTGTAATCACGAACAAGAGGTTTGCACCATTCTTAACATATCCTGATACATACTCGCCAAAAACCGACTCGTAGCAAATAATTGGACCTACGCCAAACTCTCCATTCGGGGATTTAAAAACACCTCTATCGGCCTGAGAGCCTAAACTGCCTGAAATGCCTCCTAAATCGACAGAGTACTTTTCCATGAACTTCATGTATTGTGGATAAGGCATCATCTCTACGCCAACCACTAGTTTCGACTTGTGGTAAACAGGTAGATTACTGGTAGAGTCAATCTGTATGGCGGCATTAAACCTATCGTAGTAAAAACCTTCATCGTAAGGATATTTCCGTGCAGTTGGTGGAATTACATCGGTTTGAGAGTATAACTTCAACGATGTCATACCAATAATCCATTTCACTTTAGGGTTAGTATCAACAAAATCCTTTATTCTGAGAACACTAGGATTAGTATGGAGTTGTTCCTCCCATAACCTATCATCAATGGCTGTTTCGGGGCATACAACATAATCGGTGGTACTATCGACTGATTGTTTGGCGAGGTTAATTATAATCTCTTGCTGCTGCTCGTTGGTTAAGCCACTGAACTTCTCGTTATAAGGGTCGATATTGGGTTGCACAACAACCACCTTTACTGGATTTGGGATTTCCTCGTATTTATAAAAGATAGCCAACGAAATAATTGTCGGCACAAGCACTATAATTGCCAAATCGATAGAATACCAATAAATTCTGCCATAGTTTTTCTCACGCCAAGCAGCAAATAAGCCAAGTATAAAGAAGTTTATCACCAAAATCCATAGCGAACCTCCCAGAACCCCAGTATACTCGTACCACTGAATAAGCCAAGTGTGATTTCCAATTCCATTACCCAGAGTTAACCAAGGCCAAGCAATTTCAGAATTATGAAAGAACTGCTCGTAGGCAATCCACAGTGTAACAAAGCCAAACATTCCTATAATTCTACCTGCATGCTTCCGGATAAAATAGTAACCCGCCATTACAAGGGTCATCATAAATGCGGTTATGAGGAATGCTGCAATAGCACCAAAAAGTGTTGCATTATAAATCCACCATACCGATAATGCAGCCCAAGTGAAGAATGTAACAAACGAAACAAAAATTACCTTCCAAAAACCGCAATTATTATCGAAAAGCCTATCGAGAGCTAACAAAAACGGAACAAATCCGAAAAACACTGTTATGCTTGGCAAACTCTCATACCACGATAGAGCCAACAGTAGACCGCTAAGAATTCCCAGGAATATCGAACGATTAAAAAACTTCAACATATAATTAAAAGCATTTATTTGTTTCGTAAAATTTTGGAAATTTGCATTTATGCAAAAACTCCCGTAAAGATAAACTTTTTGCATATCGAGAAGTTATGTATAAATAGTATTTTTGGTTTATAACTCCATACAACTCCTTTAAGAAATGAAAAAATACGCACCATACGTTGGAGGTGAATTTATTCCGACCAACAACTCGTACAAAGTGATTTGCCCTTGGGATAAACAGGTTGTTGCTGATGTTGATTTAGCAGGAACAGAGCAATTAGAGTTGGCAATCGCAAAAGCAGAAAATGTAAAGGAAATAATGGCTAACCTGCCATCGTTCAAGAGGTATGAAATCCTAATGGATATTGCTGCAAAAATTAAAGGGCGACGTGATGAACTAGCGAATATTCTATCATTGGAAGCAGGCAAACCATTAAAATTAGCATTTGGAGAGGTTGATAGGGCTATACAGGTTTTCGTAGTAGCGGCAGAAGAATCAAAAAGACTTCCATCGGAAGTTATACAAATAGATTGGACATCTGCAGGCGAAGGCAAAGAGGGAATTGTAAAGTATTTTCCTATTGGACTAATTGCAGGAATATCACCATTTAACTTTCCGCTAAACCTAAGTGTTCACAAAATTGCACCTGCAATTGCATCGGGTTGTCCTATAATACTAAAGCCTGCTCGCTCCACACCCATATCAGCATTAATTCTTGCCGAAATAGTTGAAACCACAGCATTACCCAAGGGGGCTTTTAGCGTTTTGCCTATGGATAGAGTTGCCGGCAATCAACTTGTAACCGACGAGCGTTTTGCAATGTTATCGTTCACCGGCTCACCGCAAGTGGGCTGGAAAATGAAGAATCAGGCTGGACGAAAAAAGGTTGTACTCGAACTTGGTGGTAACGCAGGGGTTATTGTAACACCCTCTGCCAACCTTGATATCGCTATTAGCAAATGTGTAACAGGGGCTTTTGCCTACTCTGGGCAGGTTTGCATACACACCCAACGAATTTTTGTTCACACAAGCATATTCCATAAATTTATTGAAGGATTCGTAGAGAATACTTCGAAGATGAAACAGGGACATCCTTCCGACCACAACACAGATATCTCCGCAATGATTGACGAGGAGAATGCAATACGAGTGGAGGATTGGATAGATGAATCGGTGGAGCAGGGTGCTAAAGTACTTTACGGAGGAAAACGCGATGGTTGTTTTGTACAGCCCACTATTATTAAAAACACCAAGCAGAACATGAAGGTTTGTGCAATGGAGGTTTTTGGCCCAGTAGTTGTTATTGAACCATACGAGAATTTTGTAGACGCTATAAATATGGCAAACTCATCGGAGTTTGGATTGCAGGCCGGAGTGTTTACCAATCAGATTGATGAAATGAACTATGCTTTCACCAAACTTGAGGTAGGTGGAGTTATAATTAACGATGTACCCACATTTAGGGTTGACCACATGCCCTACGGTGGTGTTAAAAATTCCGGTTTTGGTAGAGAAGGTGTAAAGTATGCCATCCTTGAAATGTTAGAGCCAAAACTATTGGTTAAAAATATTGTTTGATGATATACAATAGATATATTAATTAGAGCTAACAATAATTTATGCCGATTCTCTTTTGGCGATAATTGTTATATTTGCGTTCTAAAATTGATTTCAATAAAAAATAATGATATTATCCCTACTCATTAAAGGAATTATAATAGGATTAATTGCATCAATCCCACTTGGACCTATTGGTGTAATATGCATTCAAAGGACAATCAATAAGGGCAGAACTAGTGGCTTTGTATCTGGTTTAGGCGCAGCAGTGGCCGATACAATATTTGCGGCAATTGCAGGATTTAGCCTCACATACATTATCAGCTTTATTGAGGAAAGGCAACTTATAATTGAATTTGTAGGTGGTATTATAGTCATTCTTCTTGGTTTAAAAACATTCTACACAAACCCTGTATCTCAGTTAAAACGTCACAAAAGAAAAAAGAATAAGTTAATAG
>CAZTVB010000265.1:0-4674 GCA_964616315.1 uncultured Rikenellaceae bacterium | reverse complement strand
GTAAGCATACAAAGGAAACAAATTACAAACCGCTGTATTATTGATAATTACATCAGCAAAACCCATTAGACATGGGCATTAAAAGAAAAAGCCCGACTTTATCAGTCGGGCCTCATAAAAACGATTAATAAATTAATAATCAACTAGTAAACTATGTTCATCTCCTTTAACAGATGACCTGCACCAGCAAACTTATCAATAACAAACAATGTATACCTGATATCAAGTGCAATATTACGGCAGTAGTTAGGGTCGAACATAACATCGCTCATGGTGCTTTCCCAGCAACGGTCGAAGTTAATGCCAATTAAGTAGCCGTTGGAATCAATTACAGGACTACCCGAGTTACCTCCAGTTGTATGGTTGGTTCCTATAAATGCAACAGGTACAGTACCATTAACAGCATACTGCCCAAAATCCTTCTTCTCGTAAAGCTCTACCAACTTCTTAGGTGGAACATAATCGGGCACATTGGTTTGGGTCGATTTCTCAATTATACCATCAATTGTAGTGTAATAGTTGTAAACTACGCCATCCTTAGGCTCAAATCCTTGAACTTTACCGTAAGTAAAGCGTAAGGTAGAGTTTGCATCGGGGAAGAAACGCTTATCGGGCTGCATCTTCATTAATCCATCAACGTAGGTGCGGTATAAAATATCCAAACTATCATTTATCTCTATAAAACGACCCTCAACTTTATCCTTATAAAGCAACTCGAATTGAGCATAAACATTGTAAATATTGTCGGACTGGAAATGACGAGCACTAACGCTGTCAATCTCATTTAAAAGGGTAAATACTCTAATGCTATCGGAAAATATGGTCTGACTGTAGAGGTCGCCAGCCATTTGCATCCAATTGCCCTGATAATTTTGGTAAAGTTTACTTAAAAAATCGGGATGATAACTGGACGGAACCTGCTCGTAGTATGATTTCATCATCGAAGCAAATACTTCAACATCAACATTAATCTCAAAGTCTTTGTAAAAACCACGAGCATAGTTAATTAAACTATTTTTTGCTGCTTCAAACTTTTCTGCATCTCTAGGTGATTTTACAGCCTCAGCGATTACCTTATCGAAACGCGATGCGAAATTTACAAGTTCCACGGCATACACAGCCTCTGAACGATAGTCGGAAATTAATGAAAGTGGCGTCAACTCATCGTAAAGTCTCTTAAATGTAGGCAACAACTTTCCATATTGCTTTTGCAATTCAGGAGATTTATTTGCCCACGCTGTGAACATATTTTCCAACTCACGTTTTTGAGAAACGGCATCGAGCCTGCGTAAACCGACAGTTTCCCCTATCCATTTCTTCCAAGCATTGGCAACACTTGCATGTTTACTTGCGTACTGAATTCGAACAGTATCGTTAGAGCTCATGTAATGGTCGAAAATAGATAAGCGAATATTCCGCAAGTTGATTTTATGTGGATTGCTTTGATTAACTAGCAACTCCACGGCATGCGAAGTAAGGAATTGTTGAGTACGACCAGGGAAACCGTAAACTAAAGTAAAATCGTTCTCATTTATGCCTTTCATGGAAATAGGCAGATAACGCTTGGGCTTATAAGGAACGTTCTCGGGAGAGTAAGCCGCAGGCTTATTATCCTTATTGGCATAGATACGGAAAAGCGAGAAGTCGCCGGTATGTCGTGGCCAAACCCAGTTATCAGTATCTCCTCCAAACTTGCCAATTGACTCAGGTGGTGCACCAACCAAGCGAACATCGCTAAATTCCTCGTAAAGGAAAAGGTAATACTCGTTTCCGTAGTACATTGGACGGACAACAGCCACATAGCCAACGCCCTCGGCTTCTACCTTAGCGGCAATCTCCTTAATAGTAGCGGAAATAGTTTTGCGGCGTTCAGCCTCTGTCATCTCTTTGGTAACCCCAGTTAATACTTGAGTAGTAACATCCTCCATGCGAACCAAGAAACGAACGGTAAGTCCATGATTTGGGAGTTCATCCTGCTTACTCATAGCCCAAAAACCATTCGAAAGGTAATCGTGCTCAACAGAAGAATGTGCCTGAATCCTGGAAAAACCGCAGTGATGATTTGTAATTATCAAACCTTCAGCAGAAATTAATTCCGCAGTACAACCGCCACCGAACTGTACAATGGCATCCTTAAGGCTGGATTGGTTAACGCTGTAAATATCATCAGCCGTTAACTTGAAGCCCATTTTTTGCATCTCGTTTATGTTTTTGCCAACAAGCATCGGCAACCACATACCCTCATCGGCAATGCTATTGAATACAACAAATACCGAAAGCAGAATAGTTATTGCAATTTTTCTCATCATATATGTTATTGATTATTATTTGTAAAGTTGAGTAACTCATTATGCAACGTCTGAACAGGCAACCCCATTACATTAAAGTAAGAACCCTCAATTCGCTCAATAGCGACATATCCAATCCACTCCTGAATACCATAGGCCCCAGCCTTATCGTAAGGTTTATAACGTTCAATATAGTACTCTATCTCCTCATCTGTTAAATGCCTAAAGTACACATCGGTGAAGGAACCGAAACAGGTTGATTTGCCAATTGTTGACAAGCAAACCCCAGTGATTACAGTATGTTTGTTACCTGACAATTGCTTTAAGATGTTCACTGCATCGGCGTAATCCAAAGGCTTTCCGAGAACCTTTCCATCGCATATCACAACTGTATCGCAAGTAATGAGTATTGTATCGGCACTTAAACGCTCGGTGAAGAACGATGCCTTATGCTTAGCCAAGTAAACTGGGACTTCCACAACGGGTAAATCATCAGGATATGATTCTTCCTCGTGATTGGTTGACCAAATCTCAAAATCAACATCAAGCCCCTTTAGCAGCTGCTGCCTACGTGGTGAGTTAGATGCAAGAATTAACCTTTTACCTTTTATTATATTGTGTAATAACATCAACTTAAAGTATCAACCAACGAAAAACAAAAGTATAGAGCAATCCAAATAGCATTATGAACTTATTCAGTCGACTTGCTTTATGGTAATCGGCTTTGTTCTGCGCCAGAAGCAACATAACAAAGAGCACGAATATTAGTATCAATATAAAAAGAATGAGGTATATAAAGGTGTAGTAATCGAACTTGCCCGATGGTAAAAACCTCATATAACCTGCAAATAGAAAAATCAACACAATAAGTGTTACCATTAAAAGCGATGATGCAATAATTTTTGATGCCTTTATTCCGAAATGCACCGGAATAGTATTACGACCATAAACTGTATCACCCTCAAAGTCCTCAATATCCTTAATAATTTCACGGACAAAAGTTAAAAGGAAAGCAAATAGAGCATAACCGCCGACCCAGTAAACCATTACATATAGTTTAAGTTGATAAATGGCAATAACCTCCCAGTATGTTTCAAATAATGGATACTCAAAAATCAACGGGATTAAAGGAACAATCCCTGTAAGCGTAGCAACAACAAGATTTCCAATGATTAACTGACGCTTATAGGTGGTTGAGTAAAACCAAAGCACTCCCGTTGCTAGAACAAAAAGCAGCGAAAAAATTGGTCGGCCAATTTTAATGGCAACAAGCAATCCCAAGAAAATCCCCAGTGCGCTTAAAGCCATGTGAATAGCAATGGCCATTCGGCGACTAACCGATTTTCCAACCACAACACTTTGTGGACGGTTTACCAAATCGGTACGGGTATCGAAATAATCGTTAATCACATAGCCTGCAGCAGTAATAAATACTGTGGCCAGCACCAACAGTGCAAAAAACAATAGTCCCAACTGCAACTCAAAGCCAAAGCTAAGTAGAATTGGCTCCATAATAAAATACCGAACAAGAACCATTGTTGCTGCTACTATCAGCAAATTCTTGTACCTTACCAATCGAAGTATTTCCATAACCAATTTGGGTTAACTACTGTAAACCGTTAGACGATGGTCCCCACTTTCCGTTTAATCGGAGTACCTGCTCAATTACATCGCGGACACAACCCTTGCCTCCTGCATAGGATGATATGTAGGCTGAAATCTGTTTAATTTCAGGCGCAGCATCGAGCGGACAGGTTGGAATTCCAACTTTTTGCAACACCTCATAGTCGGGTAAATCGTCGCCCATATATAGAATCTGCGATAGTTCAATTCCGTACTTGAACCTAAAATCTTCCAAGGCGTCAACCTTATCGGTTACACCTAAATATATATCAGTAACACCTAGGCCTTTAAAACGTTGTCGTACGGATTCAGATTTTCCACCAGAGATAATAGAAATAGGGAATCCACGCTCAACCGCAACGTGAACGGCATAGCCGTCGCGGGTGTTGGATGTGCGGAGCAATTCGCCTGAAGGGTGAAGGATTACTGTGCCATCGGTAAAAACACCGTCGACATCAAAAACAAAGGCCTTTACATCGGCGAGTAGTTCTTTAAAGTTCTTTTTCATTGACAAGAAAAATATTAATAACCCTAATAATCATTCCATTACTTTTACTATCAACCATACTTTTTCCATGATGAAAAAGTAAGCAAAAAATCAAGGCAAAACTATGCTTCCTCCCGCTCTAATGCAATCCAAAAATTACTGCAAAAGTAAGCAAGCCCCTTTTGCGTAATTTTAAGTCTTGAATTATTCACGCTCTGCTTCCTCGCAGTTTTGCCAGCCCAACGCACAAAAAAAACTAAAAACAAAACTTTATAG
>CAZTVB010000264.1:0-4681 GCA_964616315.1 uncultured Rikenellaceae bacterium | reverse complement strand
TTTCGCGTTTCGTTCATCACATTTCCATTAATATGGTTTACAACGTGATGCTGTGGAATGTTTGGTGCGAAAATTTGGTATGTGCAGCCATTTTTGGTGATGGCGTAAAGAGTCATAACCGCTTCGTGAATTTCGGCGCCATCGTACACTCCACATCCCGATAGCACCACCGCAAATTTCTTATGGTTGCTCATTGTTGGTTAGTTTTTATTATTTTGATACAATATAATACTTTTTGTTTATTTGTAGATACACAAAACTCAACACTATGGATAATTTGAGAACATTTATTGGTATAGATATTAAGCCAAGCGATGACTTGCTAGGAGCATTCTATAAACTTAAAAATGTACTAAAGGATGATAGCATTAAGTGGGTTGATACATCTACTCTGCATTTAACATTGCTTTTCTTGGGCGAAACAGAGAATAATCAAGTAAATAAAATATCGGACGAACTTCAAAAGGAGTTACTGTCAGTTTCTCAATTTAGTATCAGAATCAAAGGTCTTGGAACATTTGGCAGACCCGACCCTAAGGTGATTTGGGCTGGCTTTGAGCCCAATGATGCGCTCTTGGCACTTAAGTACAAAGTTGACGAAATATTGCTACCCTTTGGTTTTGAGGATGAAAACAAGGTTTATTCACCACATTTAACCTTGGGGCGTGTTAAGTTTTTGAAAAGTATACAGCAGTTATTCGATGCCTTGCAATTGTATAAGGATAAGGCTTTTCAGGATGTTTTTGTTGATAAAGTTATTTTCTATCAGAGCACGTTAACCACTAAAGGTGCACTTTACAGGCCAATTAAAGTGTTTCCGCTTAAATAGGTTAAACCCCTCTACCTCGAATCACAGTAATCAGTGTGTAGATAATAATCTTAAAATCAACAATAAGCGACATATTCTCAAGGTAAAGCAAGTCGTACTTTAAACGTTCCACCATTTGATTAACATTCTCGGCGTAGCCGTACTTTACCTGCCCCCATGAGGTAATTCCCGGTTTAACTTTCTGAAGATGTATGTAGTGCGGAGCAATTTTCAAAATTTGGTCAATATAGAACTGTCTTTCTGGACGTGGCCCAACAAGCGACATATCACCTTTAATCACGTTTATAAAGTTGGGGAGCTCATCAAGTCTTGTTTTGCGCATAAAGCGTCCAACAGGCGTTACTCGGGGGTCGTTCTTGCTCGATAGAGCAGGCCCTTTAACCTCTGCATCGCTATACATACTCCTAAATTTTAGCAGAGTAAATGGCTTTCCGAATTGCCCAATGCGCTCCTGTTTGTAAAGTATTGGTCCTTTTGACGATAACTTAATAATTATAGCCAATGCCATTATTAATGGTAAAAGCATTATAAAGGCGATAGTTCCAAATGTATAATCAATAACCTGTTTTAGGTTGTACTGCCAAGGAGGCATCAACTCAAACGAAATATTCAACAAAGGAGCGCTTAGGATGCCGGTCATTTTTACTCTACCCGATAGGTAGTCGTACATACTTGGTATAGCCTTAATGATGACGTTTAACGAGAGTAGTTCGTTAATAATTCTCGTTAATGTTTCAGGATTTTCTTGGTCGGTGGCAAGGATAACCTCTTCAATTTTATTCGTTTTGACTACATTGCCAATCGATTCAAGTTCACCTAAACATCCAAGTTTTTCCTTAAGCAAATCCCTATCATCGTTATTTATTTTGATGTAGCCAATTAGTTTATACCCTTGCGATTTTTTCTCGGTTTCTAGTTCTTCATAAAGGTTCAGGGCTTTTTCGCCACTGCCAACAATAATTGACGGAAATCCAATTTTGCGTGAGTGGACCTTGTGTATTGTTTTTGTGGTAAGAATTAAGCGTGGAAAATAGGTGAGGATAAAAATCAACGAGAAAAGGCTAAGGAGTATTTTGTAGTAGCTTTTGTACGATACTATATAATCGTCTAAAAGCATTGCAAAGAATATTAGTAAGCAGCCTAAAAGCGTATAGCCTATGGATGCGCTAAGTTCTTTTAGCCTCGATTTTCGGAATACATCGTGGTAGAAGCCCGCTAGGCCAAATAGCGAAATCCAAAAGATAGGGAAAACAATAATTCCTATATAGAATTTCGAATCGGGAGTGAACGACAGGTCAACTCCAAATAGTTGCGATTCAACTACCTTTTTTCTGTATATGTTGAAGATAATCCAAGAAACAGCACTTCCTAAAAAGTCGAATAAGATGTACTTGGCTACCTGTATTTTCTTTACCACAATTCAGTTTTTTTGAAACCGCCAATTTAGCCATTTTATGGCTAGCCTCAAACCTACCTGTTAGTTTTTACAGATTTATTTTAGATAGAATTGTGTCAACTAATTTAGTTGCTTCAAGGGCAAGTTCTATGGTATTAGCACTTTCGGAGCGACTTACAATTCCAGAAATTGCTTTAACGGATGCTTCAATGGCTAAATTCTCGCTTGAATATGGAGTAGTAAGAATATTTATCTTTTCAGAATAGTTGCCAGTCGATATTTCATATTCAAGTTGTTCAATATCATTGGTTTGTTGAAGGTTGTAGGTAAACACCGAGTTATTGCCAAAATCCACCATTACCATTAAACTCTGCGGAATATTTGAGCAAATAGGAAGTCCATAGGCTCTAACTTTTCTTATGTCAAGTTTCGAAAACTTCAAAGCGGTTGCAATATCGTAAGTAAGGTATTGCTGAAAGGTCGACTCATCACTTATTGGGTTACCGATGTAGCGCTTAAGATTTCCAATGAATGGATTTTCGAAGGGAATGCTGTATCCATCGAAATTATGCCCCAGTTCAACAAAGCAAAACTTAATTCCTATTTCGTTGGCCAGTTGCTGTAGCTGAGATAGAGTTGAACTATTTAAACCATCAATGTTGTTGATTATTGGTACAACTCCTTTTTTTACGGTTCTTGATGCTATTTCGAATTTTCGCTCGTTTGTGCAGGCAATGAACAGAATGTCGCAACTATTCAGCAAATCATCAATATCTGAATTAATGGCGGAATCCTCAGTAAATACTCCTGCAAGTTGACAACCTGTTCCGCTAATAATTTCATCAATCTGATTATTAGATATTTTCGATTTTAACAAAAAGCCAAGTTTTAGCATTGTAATTCCAAATTGCGTTGTGGCAAACATAAGACATTTTAGCTTTTTAAGAGGGATTAACCGATTAGTATTTATCAACCTTTTAATAACATTTATCAGGTAGCTACATCAAAAATTGATTCTATCTTTGTAGATATTTCAAATAGGAAGATGTTACAACAGGATACATTTCAGCATAAAGGACTTAGAAAGAAACTGGTTGAGGAGGTTGAGGCAAAGGGAATTACCGATAAGCGTGTGTTGGATGCGCTTTTGAAAGTTCCACGTCATTTCTTTATGGAGAGCGGGTTTTTGAATTTCGCCTATCGCGACCAGGCTTTCCCCATTGGCGCAGGTCAAACAATTTCGCAACCCTACACGGTGGCATTCCAAACCGAGTTGCTTCAAATAAACCATATGGACAAGGTTTTAGAGGTTGGAACTGGCTCTGGATATCAAACAGCCATTCTTATGGAGATGAAGGCCAGAGTTTACACCATTGAGCGCCAGCGCGAGCTTTACCTTAACGCCAAAGCATTACTTGAGGAGATGGGCTATCATCCCCATTTTTTTTATGGCGATGGCTATAAGGGAGTGCCTAGCTATGGTCCGTACAATAAGATTTTGGTTACAGCCGGAGCCACTGAAATTCCTGAGGCTTTAGTTGAACAATTGGCTGTAGGCGGCAGAATGGTTATCCCTGTTGGCGATGATAGGAGTCAAGTAATGACTCTGATTGAGAAGATAAGCGCAACCGATATTAAAACAACCACACACGGAAACTTTATATTCGTTCCGTTGTTAAAAGGTACAAATAAGTAGGTCTTAATTTGATAATTAGATGATTTGAAAATTTGATAATTAGTTGATAGATTTTTGTTCTTCACGAACAACAATTCACGTCTCACGTTTAACTTTTAACGAATACAATGAAAATCAAACAGTTTATTTTAAACCCATTTCAGGAGAATACATATTTGCTTTACGATGAAACTGGTGAGGCTATTATTGTTGATGCTGGATGCTATACTCCATCGGAGGCAGCCGAGGTTAAACGATTTACCGACGACAACAAACTTACCGTAAAGTATTTGGTGAATACCCATTGCCATATCGACCATATTCTGGGAATTAACGCTTTGCGCGATATATACAATGTGGATTGCTACGCCCACCGCGAGGAGTTGCCAACTTTGCAAATGGCGCCACAGCACGCAATGATGTTTGGACTTGTAATTGACACTGTTCCAAAGGTTGAGAAAACCATTGACGAAGGCGATGAGTTAAAGTTTGGGAATACTACTTTAAAGGTAATCCATACCCCTGGACATACCCTTGGTGGAGTTTGTCTATACTCAGAAAAGGATAAGATGCTGATTACTGGCGATACACTATTTCAGGGCTCAATTGGCCGAACCGACTTAGGGGGAGGAAGTTTCGATTCTATAATCCATAGCATCACAACAAAGCTGCTAACACTGCCCGATGAGGTAATGATTTTTCCGGGTCACGGCGATTTCTCTACCATTGGAAAAGAGCGAGTTAGCAATCCTTTCCTGAAGGATTAAAACAGTTGCTCAAA
>CAZTVB010000263.1:0-4690 GCA_964616315.1 uncultured Rikenellaceae bacterium | reverse complement strand
TTACATATGATGGCTTATCAAAAAAGCTATATGACGAATTTTCTTGGAGAAGAAAAGAACTGACACTTTTAAAAAGCAAAATTCCATTAGAGAGAAATTCTTTGCAAAGTGCAATGCTAAGGTCTTCTTTGCCCTTGTTATATGCACATTGGGAGGGGTTTGTGAAACTAACAATGTCCTATTATCTAGAATACGTTTCAAAAAAGCACTTAAAACACAATGAATTAAAAAGCAACTTCATAGCTCTATCTTTGCAAAATAAACTTGGTGATTTGAACAATAGCAATATAGAAAGCAGGACTAAAATAATTGAATTTATTTTTAATGATATTGATAAGCAATCAAATATTCCCAAAAAGAATATAATAAATACCAAGTCAAATTTAAAGTTTGATGTTTTAAAGGAAATCCTATTCATATTAGATTTAGATGACCCCCATATTGATAGTAAAAAAGACTTGATAAATGATTTAGTGACTCAACGGAATCATATTGCTCATGGAGAGCAACAGCTAATAGACTATGAAACTTACGAAAACTTTTTTAATGACATTATTGCTTTGATGGATTTTTTAAAAACCACAATTGAGAATAATGCAGTTCAAGAGAAATATAAAAGCGTTAATGCGATATTGGACTGAGGCTGTAAAAGTTAAAAGCCGAATCGTGTTCGGCGGTCGGCTTCGCCGCCGTCGGCTATTAAAGCAGGCTCAGCCTGTTAGGATATAAGCGACATAGGCTGGAGCCTAAGCCGAACAACGTTTTACCGTCGTAGACTTGTTAGGGAAGTTCAACAAACTAAAAAAACAAAAATGTTTACAGTAGAACAAATAGAATTGGCTCACAGCAAGGTAAAAACTGGAGCTGACTTTCCTAAGTACATCAAGGAAATAAAACAATTAGGTGTAGTTGGATTTGAAACCTGGGTAATTGACAGCCATACAGAGTATTTTGGTAAAAATGATTTTAAAACAAAATCCCAACCTCAATATGCCAACCTCGAAATTGCTAGTGGTAGCAATAAAGAAAAGTTTATCCATTACTTAAAAATTCATCAACAAGGCGAAACCGACTACTATACATTCTGTAAGCATTGCGCCGAAACAGGAATTGAGAAATGGTACGTTAGCCTTTTAGATATGACTTGCACATACTACGACAAGGCAGATAGTAAAATTTTAGTAGAGCAAATACCTCAATAAAGATGTAATTTAAAACAGCTGGATAGATGAAACTAGAAACAAAACGATTAATAATTAGGCCTATAACCATTGATGATAGGAATGAGATATTTAACTATCGTCGCGATAAAGAGACAAACAAATTTCAAGGATGGATTCCAGAGAATTTAGAGGATGTAGAGGTGTTTATCCAAAAAACCTCAGCCCAGATTAACGAGCCAAATACATGGTTTCAGATGGTTATTGTTGACAAGGAAACTCAAAGAATAGTTGGCGATATTGGAATTCACTTCATGGATAGCGATAGTAAACAAGTGGAAATTGGATTTACGCTAAGTAAAGATTTTCAAAATAGAGGCTTTGCAACAGAATCTTTAAAAAAAGTGATTGACTATTTATTTAACGATTTGAATAAACACCGAATAATTGCATCAATTGACCCTGATAATGCAAAATCAATACGACTTGTGGAAAGGATAGGATTTAGAAAGGAGGCTCATTTTGTTGAGAGTTTATTGATAAACGGAAAATGGGTTGACGATTTGATTTATGCTTTACTTGAGAAGGATTGGCGCAAGAGAATAAATAACATGTAAATGGAGAACACCCTTACTTGCGCGCGACTTTTTGTCGCGTGCGCCATTTAAAAATTTATGCTATTCATTGCAGGTAATATTTCAAGTGTATCACTCATCTGGAGAAGAGCGCCAACAAATTTGTAATCGGCAAATAACATCAAACCTTAAGGGAAAAATTCCATCAATTTGTACTGCTATTAAACAGATACACATTTCCGTTATATGAATTAACTTTGTGGCTGTTTAGAGATGAAAAATATGAATAAGTTATCGGTTAACGTTCAGTCGGAAATTGGTGAGTTGGAAGGTGTAATCCTTCACACACCTGGTGCGGAGGTGGAGAACATGACTCCAGAGAATGCGCAACGTGCGCTATACAGCGATATCCTTAACCTAAATGTGGCTCGTAAGGAGTACGCTCAGCTTAGCGGGGTTTTATCCAAGGTTACCCGTACATTTGAGGTAATGGACTTGCTGGAGATGGTTCTGAATAACGGTAAAGCCAAGGATGAGTTAATTTACAAGATTTGCAGGCACGAGAACGCCCTTTCCCTTGTCGACGATTTGATGGATTGCAAAAACAAGGAGTTGGCTCGACTATTAATTGAAGGTGTTCCGCTTGTAAAAAATAATCTAACCAACTTTCTAAGTCACGAGAGGTTTTCGTTAAAGCCGCTTTATAACTTCTACTTTACCCGCGATGCATCAATCTCCATTGGCGAGGATGTGTTAATCTCCAAAATGGCCAATGCTGTACGCGATAGGGAGAGTATTATTATGGAGGCAATATTCTCCAAATCGGGGATGTTTAATACCCAAACCATCAACCCCAATGCATTCAACTTGGTTGATAATGTTTACATGGAGGGAGGTGATATTCTGGTTGCTAGGGAGGATATTCTCCTAATCGGAAATGGAACCCGAACCAATACTCACGCTATCGACTTTATTATAGGTAGATTCTTAGCCCGAAACGATAAACAACGTCGATATATTCTTGTGCAGGAGCTGCCAAGCAAGCCTGAATCGTTCATACACCTCGATATGGTTTTCACCCTGCTCGATTTAGATAAATGCATGATATACGACCCAATTATACTTCAGCCAAACCGTTACCAAACCGTCCAGATTACTATTGAAAAGGGTAAGGTTTTGGAGATTAAAACGGTGGACAATCTGCTTGTTGCGCTTAAGAAGTTGGGAATGGACTTGCAACCAATTATGTGTGGCGGAACAAAGGACAGGTGGACTCAGGAGCGTGAGCAGTGGCATAGCGGCGCAAACTTTGTGGCTGTTGGACCGGGCAAGGTAATTGGCTACGCCCGCAACGCCAACACCATGAACGAGATGAATAAATACGGATTCGAAATTATCCGTGCAAAGGATGTTATGGCCGATAAGGTAGATTTGAACAGCTACTCAAAGTACGTAGTAACCATAGATGGTAGCGAGTTACCCCGTGGTGGTGGCGGTGCGCGCTGTATGACAATGCCTGTAAGACGCAAGGCCGTAAAGTGGTAATATCGAACATTATTTCAACCCAGATGTTTATAGTGAAAACATTTAAATATCTAGATATGAAAAAGAACGTAGGAACAGCCGATAAAGTTATAAGGATTGTTATCGGAGTTGGTATTGCCGCAGCAGGTATTTACTATCAAAGTTGGTGGGGATTGTTAGCCATAGTACCATTTGCCACAGCATTTATGAGTTTTTGTGGTCTGTACACAATACTTGGAATTAATACTTGCCCAGCTAAGAAATAAAAGAAAAACCGAAGCAAACGCTTCGGTTTCTTGTTTCCAATATACATTGAACACTAATTAACCATTTGCTTTACTAGGCTAGCAGCCTCCTGTAATGTAATTGCGCTGTAAACTTTCAAGCCCGATTCATCAATAATTTGTTTGCCTTCAAGGGCATTAGTTCCCTGAAGTCTTACAATTACAGGCACTGGAATATTGCCGATTTCTTTGTATGCATCAACAACTCCTTGAGCAACCCTATCGCAACGGACAATACCTCCGAAAATGTTGATAAGGATTGCTCTTACGTTGGGGTCTTTAAGGATGATTCTAAAACCTGCCGCAACAGTTTTTGCATTGGCTCCACCACCAACATCAAGGAAGTTTGCAGGGTCGCCACCCGATAGTTTAATGATATCCATGGTTGCCATTGCCAAACCTGCACCGTTAACCATACAGCCCACATTGCCATCGAGTTTAACGAAGTTAAGGTTGTTTTCTCCGGCTTCAACTTCAGCAGGGTTTTCCTCATGAATATCCCTTAGCTCTGCTAATTCAGGATGACGGAATAGTGCATTTTCATCAACAGCACATTTTGCATCAACAGCAAAAATATCATCCTCCGATGTTTTCAGTACAGGGTTAACCTCAAGTAGTGACAGGTCGTTTTTGATGTAAGCATCGTAAATTGACATAACAAACTTCACCATTTGAGAGTATGCCTTACCAGTTAAACCTAGGTTTGTGGCAACTTTGCGTGCTTGGTATGCTTGTACTCCAATAGGATTTATCTCTTCCTTAAAAAGTAGGTGTGGTGTTTCGGCAGCAACTGCTTCAATATCCATTCCGCCTTGTGGCGAATAAACAATAATATTACGACCAGTTGCTCTATTGAGCAGAATGCTAATGTAGAACTCCTTAATTTCCGATGGCCCTGGGTAGTACACTCCCTGCTGAACAAGAACTTTACGGACTAATTTACCGCTAGGCCCTGTTTGAGGGGTAATCAATGTCATTCCGATGATATTTTTAGAATGTATCTCAACCTCCTCAATGGTATGCGCAATTTTTACTCCGCCACCTTTACCTCTTCCACCTGCATGTATTTGAGCTTTAATAGCAACGGAGTCTGCGCCTGTGGTTGCCATTATCAGCCTTGCTGCTTTTACGGCTTCCTCGGGAGTGT
>CAZTVB010000262.1:0-4693 GCA_964616315.1 uncultured Rikenellaceae bacterium | reverse complement strand
ACCTGATAGATTTCAAGGATTTTGCTCAATTGTTGCTGAATGATGAAATTGAGGCCGATATTCGTGCTGGAAAAGGGCATTCTTACGGATTTGAACTATACGGACGTTTTGCCCGCGAAAAGTTTGATGGTTGGGTTAGTTATACCTTTTCAAGAACATTTAGGGAAACCCCAGAGGTAAATCTTGGGAATGTTTACAAAGCCTCATACGATAAGCCGCACAACTTATCCGTTGTTTTCAGTTACAATTTCAATAAGAGGGTTAGCCTATCGGCCAACTGGCAGCTATCAACAGGCAAAGCCTACTCAAAACCCGTTGCTCGTACTGAAGTCGAGAAGGTTATCATTCCTCTTTACTCTGAAAGGAATGATGGACGATTTCCTCTATACCACCGTTTGGATATGTCGTTGACAATAAAATCGAAAAAGAATTTCAATAGGCGTTTCCAAGGTGAATGGAACTTCTCTGTGATAAACGCCTATAACAGGAAAAACCCTTGGACAATAATGTTCCTTCAGGATAAAGATGACCCCAATAAAACGTATGCTGAGATGATTTACTTCCCTATGATTCCTTCGTTCACTTACAATTTGAAATTTTAAAATAGTCCTATGAAAAATATGAAAGCAATAAAATATATATCGTATACAATTGTAGCAATTATTCTTGCATCGTGCACGGAGAGAATGAGTATTGAGTTGGATAGTGTTCCTCCTAAAATTGTAGTTTATGGGAGTATCACAACCGATACAATGGCTCATAAAATTAGAATAACCCAATCTGCTGACTATTTCAGCAATACCGCACCTCAAACCATATCAGGAGCAACCCTAAGTATTACCGATGGTGTAAATGTTTTTCCTTTAACTGAAAGCCTTACTGAGCCTGGGAACTACTATACACAACCCGATGTTTATGGTGAACTAGGCAAGACTTACACTTTTACTGCTGAAAACGTTACTATGGTTGGCGATGATGAGGTATATGACTTAAAGGCAGAATCAGCAATTCCATCCTTGGATGCAGATTATCAAACCAAATATTTGGACTCAATAAACGTTTTGTATAACACTCAGTGGGAGGGGTGGTATGTAAATGGATGGGCTAACGAACCCGAGGACCAAAAGAACTTCTATATGTTTAAGGTTTACATAAACGATGTGCTTTATACTGATTCTCTTAACAACATAGAAGTTACGGACGATAAACTTATAAATGGAAGTTCTACCAATGGAGCATCTCTCTATTTTATTGAAGACCCTGATACATTAAAACCTGGCTATAAGGTTACTTTGGAACTTTCGATAATACCTGAGGATTATTTTAGGTTTATAAGCGAAATACAAACAAGTTCTCAACCTCAAATACCTTTGTTTAGCGCTCCTCCAGCAAATGCACGAACAAATTTAAATAATGGTGCTATAGGATATTTCTCTGCATATGCTCTAATTCGAAGTTCCTACATTGTTAAGCAATCCGATATCGATACCAAAAACAAACTATTAAGAAAGAGCGGAAGTTAATTCCGCTCTTTCTTTTAGCTTGGTAGATATCTGGATATTCTATTGGTAAGTTTTCGGAACTTGAACCGCTCCACAAATTTGTTAATTATCCTAAACATATCGCTCAAAAGTGTCAAGTAAAAAACACCTGTCATTATCCAAATAGCAAAAAGGTTAAACCAAAAGGTAGAAACATAAAACTCACCAACGCGTTTGTACGCTGCAAAAAGTTGTGCTCGCCCAACTTTAGACGATGAAATGGCATAAATAGGCTCATATCGCCTCATCAATCTATCGTCAACTACCTCAATTTTCTGAATCTCATTACGGTTGGTAACTAGGTTTTCCACTCCCTTGTTATGGTAATTCCTACTTAACTCAAAAACAGCATCGTTGCTACCCAACTTAACGGCAAGAGCTTTAAGCTTTTCGTCCCTCTTTTCAATAACCTCCCTGTAAACAATATTGAAGTGCTGCTTAAGTGTATCGAGTTTTTGGTTTGTTATATTGAGGTAATCAACATTGACGGTTTCGGGATGTAAAAAATCAACGTTAGGATATGAAAACCCATGAATAGGAAAGTTTTCCTCTAATAGATTTACCTCGTTTCTAATAATATTTAGGTCCTTTTCAATTCTAGGTGTTTTTCTGTTTAGTGCTAAATCAACAGAAACCTCATTGACTAGTGACTTTAACTTAGGAATTAAAAATGAGGCGTTATAGTTGCTATTGCTGAGTTTTGTGTTATAATCAAAAAACTCTCGGTTGTACTTGTTTGTTTTAAATTGTTGCACACAAAGGGCTTCGTATGACCAGCGACTAAGCATAATATCGCCAACAACAGGAACATACTCAGGATGCGAAATTGTTTTGTGAAGTTTGTTAAAATTCACAATAACACCGCTAAATAGGAGTTGTGGCACCAGTACTATGGGTATCAGAACGTATATGGCTACAACCGAATTCAATGCTGCCGACAGGTTCAGGCCAATTAGGTTTGAGCAAAAGGCTGTAGAAAAGAGTATAAGCCAATGGCTCCAGAACATCCCATTTATTTCAAGAATTCCGTGACCTATTACAACAAACATTAACGATTGTAATGCTGAAAAAATAAACAGTACAATAATTTTTGAGTTGATATAGCTGAAATAACTTAGGTTTAGAAACTTCTCGCGGTAAAGAATTTTTCTATCCTTTATAATTTCCTCGGCACTTATGGTTAAACCCAAAAACATCATGGCCACAACGCTCATAAATAGGAAACTAGGAATGTTGTCGTTCTCGCTGAAAAGGTATGCGTTAAGGTCCGTAAGTGTTCCATGTAGGTACTTGGTAAAATACCCAATTATAACCGCAAGAATTGGCGAAGCCAGTATGCTGATATTTATAAACTGTGAATTGGCTAGTTTACTTCGGAGGTTACGTCTAAAGTAAATCCACATCTGCTTAGGTCGCGAAGGAATTTTGAAATTGTTTGGCGGAATTGGACTTACACAAGGAGGTAAATAGATATTCAGTTTCTTTTCAATGTTATTTATGTATAGTTCATACCATTCACGAGCAGAGCGTTTCCTTTTTCGGGTAAGTTTCCCGTATTCGTTTACAACGCGAGCTTCTACAACTCTAAGAATAATATCGGTATTTACGTTACCGCAGGTAATACATTCGCTCTCCTCGGGTTTAAGAAAGTTACCCATTTTTTTGAAATAGACCACTGCATCCATAGGATTTCCTTGGAATATTGGTCTTCCGCCTTGGTCCAGAACAATAATTTTATCGAACAACTTAAAAACATCCGAGGAGGGCTGATGGATATTGGCAAAAACGATTTTCCCTTTAAACGATTGCTTTTTAAGCAAAAGCATAATGCGCTCCGAGTCCATTGACGATAAACCCGAGGTGGGCTCATCGACAAATAGTACTGATGGCTCACGCATAAGTTCCATGGCCATATTCAACCGTTTACGTTGTCCACCGCTGATATATTTGTTTAGTGGGTCGCCCACTCTCAAATTTCTTGCTTCTACAAGGTCAAAATCATTTAATGTTTTATCAATTAATTCGCTAAGCGCCTGTTTGTCAATATGGCTAAAGCAGAGCGATGCGTTGTAGTATAAGTTCTGGTAGACAGTAAGTTCGTCAACCAATAGGTCATCCTGAGGGACATATCCAATTACACCTTCAAGTTCCTCCTTATTCTCGTTAATATCGTACCCGTTAATTAACACCTTACCTTTAGCTGGCTTCAAATTCCCATTCAGTAAGTTTAGTAGGGTTGATTTTCCAACACCACTACCACCCATTATGCCAATTAACTGTCCAGAATAGGCCGTAAAAGAAAACGGATATATCCCATTCTTGCTACCTTTGTGCTGATACTCAATATCCTTAACCACCATTGAAACAAATGGGCGGTTTGGGTCTTGAATAAAAGCCGATGAAATGCGGCTATAGTAAACAGGAGAAATTCTTTCGCCACGAATAACAGAGCCAGCTCCAAAAATATAGGTTCTACCAGGCTTGATGTTCCTGCTATTCAGGAATAACTCGCTATCGCCAAAGTATTTGATTAAGAAAGTATTTGTACTTGAAATTCGGAGGACGTAAATCTGTCCATTTAAACGTTCATTGGTAATATGTTTAATTTCGGAAGTGGCAAAATCCTTGTTTGAATCAATAAGTAAAACTTGCTGATTCCAGGGTATCTGGCTGTTATTCTCGCTCAGAATAAAATCTTTGCCATTCTCAAACTCAAACTCCCTAATATTGAAGAGCGTTGCAACATCCTTAACGAATTCAATTCGTAATGGAGTACTAATTTTACTGTCGCCAATAAACTCAATAAGTTGAAGTATAAGCCAAACCTTCTGGTTTTGCTCAAATTCGGTATTTATTGACTCAACAATGGTCTTAACCACATCAGAATCGACAACTGAGTCCAGTTCCGTATTCTGTTCCAACCTGTAGAGGTTAATGTAGTCCCTGAATTTGTTGAGGAAATCGTTGGTTTGTTCTTTCCCAAAATCGTGCAGTAAATAATCTTCCAGAACATCGGCTGTAAGTCGTGCTGCACCCTTGCGATCGATACTAATCACAAAGGCAAAAAGTTTCATTAATGCTTTCAGCAACGACTCGCTCATACAATGATTATTTGCTTAGCAAAAATAATTATTATTTAATCGGAGATACCT
>CAZTVB010000261.1:0-4734 GCA_964616315.1 uncultured Rikenellaceae bacterium | reverse complement strand
GTGATGTGGTTAAATGAATTTTTTTAAAAAACTAACATCTAATGCATTAAGAATGACTATTGCAATTATCGACCTTGGCACAAACACTTTTAACCTTCTAGTTGCCCAAAGTAACGGGAACGGAAAGTACAACATCATTCACGAAAGCAAGCATCCTGTAAAACTTGGCGAAGGCGGATTGACACAGAAAATAATTACCCCTGCGGCATGGCAACGCGGAATAGATGCCATCGATAAGCATATGCAAACAGCCAAAAAGCTATCTGCTGAGAAGTTCTTTGCTTTTGCAACTTCAGCCACTCGCGATGCTTCCAACGGAAAAGAGTTTGTTGATGAAATCTACAACCGATTCGGGCTAAAAATTGAGGTTATTGATGGTTCACGCGAAGCTAACTTAATATATAAAGGAGTTCGACAGGCCTTTGAATTGGGTGATGAGTGTAACCTAATCGTCGATATAGGAGGAGGTAGCAACGAAATAATTCTAGCCAACTCAAAGGAGATTTTCTGGCTAAAAAGTTTCGACCTAGGGGTATCACGCTTGATGCAGCTATTCAACCCTTCCGACCCAATATCAGAAGAGCAAATAGTTACCATTGAAACCTATATCAGAAAGGAGATTGAACCTCTTTTCGAAGCAGTAAAAAAATATAAACCATCAAAGATGGTTGGTAGTTCTGGCTCGTTCGATTCGTTTAGGAATATCCTTGAATTTGATGGTAAAATAGAACTGTCGGATAAAATTTGGGCGCAAATACCAATGCAGGAATATGTTAACCTGCACAATCTGTTCATCACTTCGGTTCGAGAGGAAAGACTTAAAATTAAAGGACTTGACCCAATTCGTGTTGATTTAATTGTGCTGGCATCGATATTTGTGAATTTTCTTGTGGAGCAATTCAACATCAAATTGATGTTCCAATCGGAATACGCCCTTAAAGAAGGATTTTTGAGCGAACTATCGGAAAGCATTCAGTAAATACAATTGCTATAATCCGTTTTTTGGTTAATTTTACCCATCGAAGGTTAAACTTAACCAACTAACCTTTAACCCTAAACAATATAGATATGTCCAAAATACTTGTAATTGACGACGAAAAAGCTATCCGCAATACTCTTAAGGAGATATTAGAGTTCGAAAGCCATTCAGTGGATTTAGCCGAAGATGGTGTGGCTGGCGTTGAAATGTTTGCCAACGGTGGTTACGACATTGTTCTTTGCGATATTAAAATGCCACAAATGGATGGAATCGAGGTTTTGGATAAGTTGCAGGAACAATCCAACGATACTCCTGTAATAATGATATCCGGTCACGGGAATATTGATACCGCTGTTGAAGCAATCAAGAAAGGCGCTTACGATTTCATCGAAAAACCGCTGGACCTAAACCGACTACTTATTACAATCCGCAATGCCACCGATAAAACCACGCTAATTCAGGAAACAAAGGTTTTAAAGCGCAAGGTAAACAAGGCTTTCGACATTGTTGGGGAATCACCTGCAATTACAAAGGTTAAAGATATGATTGAACGTGTTGCCTCAACCGAGGCTCGAGTTCTAATTACAGGACCTAATGGAACTGGTAAAGAGCTGGTATCTCGCTGGTTGCACGAAAAAAGCAGTCGCGCTGCAATGCCTTTTGTGGAGGTAAACTGCGCTGCAATTCCTTCGGAATTAATTGAGAGCGAACTATTTGGTCACGAAAAAGGTGCATTCACTTCGGCAATCAAGCAACGTAAAGGTAAATTTGAGCAGGCCGATGGCGGAACGCTATTCCTCGATGAAATTGGCGATATGAGTCTTAGCGCTCAGGCTAAAGTTTTACGCGCTTTGCAAGAGCATAAAATCAGTCGGGTAGGAAGCGATAAGGATATCACCGTGAATGTTCGTGTCATTGCAGCAACAAATAAAAACCTAACAAAAGAGATTGAACTCGGAAACTTCCGCGAGGACTTGTACCACAGACTCAGCGTGATAATAATTCATGTTCCAGCTTTGAATGAACGGTTGGAAGATATTCCTCTACTTTCGGCTCATTTTAACGAACTAATTTGCGGAGAGTATGGAATACAACCGAAACAAATAACCCCCGATGCCATTGAGGAACTGAAAAAACTAAAATGGACAGGAAATATCCGCGAACTTCGAAACGTTATTGAACGTTTGATTATTTTAAGTGATAAGGAAATAACTAGCAAAGATGTAAAAGCGTTTGCTGGACCGGCATTTTAAAATACTTTGAACTTTACTTAACAATATTCCTTACTAATAACGCCCGAAGGGTTTTAAACCCTTCGGGCGCTTAATTACTTAATAGATTTCAAATACTCCTCAGTACTTAATATCTTTGCATAACTCCTCAATGTAGCAAGAGTTGATAGATGAACCATCTTAGCGGGAATTGTTTCATTGTCCCATTTTAAATCTTTGGTAGCGCAGGCGTCATGAATCAATGTAACGTTAAATCCGTAATCAGTACCCGCTCTGACTGCAGCCTCAACGCACATATGTGTTTGCATACCACAAATTACAAGTTTAAATATTTGTTGACCGCGTAAATAATCATTTAATTGAGTACCAACAAATGAATTAACAGCTGTCTTAGTAAAAACAGGTTCCTTTTCTTTAGGCTTAACTAACTCATAGATGGATTCCTGTTCAGCCGATTGATGCTTAATAAACACCACCAACCAACCCTTGGCTCTAAACTCCTCTATAAGTTTCGCGGCATTTTGCGCTGCAGGAATTGGATTAACCAACTCCGATTTTCCTCCGGCAAAATAGAAGTCTTGAATATCAATAACAAGAAGAGCAACCCTAGAAGTATCGGGAATATTGGCTTTAACTGTAATTCCTGCTAAAATCATCAGAAATAGAATTAGTATTTTTCTCATAATCAACAAAGTTTAATTGCATATAAAAACAAAGGTAACCAAAATTGGCTACCTCTGTCCTACCCTTAACCGTTTAATTAACTCTTAAAAAAGAAACAAGCATTACTACTTGAAAGAGATTCATCGAATTGCTCCTCGTACAACTTAATATCGAGTTGGTCAACAAAAACATCATAGAACGAGATTATTCCAGTGGGGCAAACCCTAGGATTATCGTCCTCGAAAAAAACAACCTGATGATTAAACCAATATGGATTACTAGTCATTAGCAACTCACCAACTAAACTTACCTGCTTATGTGTTTTACCGTAAAACATATTGGTTCTTATTTCTTATCTAAATTAGCAAACTCCGATAAGCTTGTCAAATAAGTTATAACTTTTTGATGATGATATTAATCATTAATTCATTGAAAATGAGAAAGGCATTGAAATACATAAAGGGGTAAAAACAAAAAAGCCCCGAGAATTATCTCGGAGCTTGGGTGGAAGACCGGGTTCGAACCGGCGACCCTCAGAACCACAATCTGATGCTCTAACCAGCTGAGCTACATCCACCATTTTGCGGTTGCAAAGGTAAATATTTTTTCTAAAATCCAAACAAAAGATTTAATCAATTTATATTTTTTCGGAATAATTGAAGAAATTAAACATCATCATAAAATATTAGCATTCGCATCTAAGTTTTTATACTTTAGCTTGAAATTGATTTGAGAAGTGAATATTTCGTTAAAACTCAATAAAACAGGAGCATTACAATTCTACCAAATCATCCGATTTTTGGGGATTATTGCCATTAGCATAGCAATGGTAAAACTTTCTGTACCCCAAAGTCAAATTGGGCATTACGAAATGTTGCTATTCCTAACAAACCTTCTTGCAACATTCTGGATAACAGGGATGATTCAGGCACTACTACCACTTTACGGAAAATTCCAGAACGATGAAAAAAAATCGTCGGTACTATACAATGCTTTTATTCTAATTATAGTTCTATCCGTACTTTCTGGCGCCATTGCATTTTTAATCAAAGGGCTATTGTTTAAAGTGGAAGGCATTGCTAGTTTACCATTCTACAACCTTGTTATTCTTTACCTAACGCTTAGTACCCCAACATTACTCATAGAGTATATATATCTTCTCAATGACAAGCCCTGGCGAATGATTACATATGGAGTTATAACTCATATACTGCAAGTACTGCTTGTTATTGGGCCTCTCTTAATCGATATAAATATTGAATACTCTGTTTACGGGCTTTTAGCGATTTCGGCAATAAGGATGATTTGGCTAATCACACTGATTTGCAAGAACTCCGCCTTAAAAATCAATAAAGAGTTTCTTAAAGAGCACACAAAGCAAGGATTTCCGCTAGCGCTGAAATATTTAATAAGCAGCTCTGGCACTTATATTGACCAGGCCATTATTACAACTCATTTCGACTCAGCCACCTTCGCCATTTACCGATTTGGCGCACGTGAAATACCTCTGATTGTACTTATGACTACCGGCTTAAGCACAAGCCTGCTTAGTGACTTTGGCAACTCAGTACAACTAAAAAGTACTCTCAAAGAACTCAAGCAGAAGTCGCTCAACTTGATGCACCTGTTATTTCCTCTGGCGATCCTTACAATACTTTCGAGCAGGCCACTCTTCCCTATTATTTTCAGCTCAGAGTTTGCTGAAAGTGCTAATATCCTTATGATATACACGCTGATAATTACAAGCAGGGCAATATTTCCCCAAACAGTTACAATGGGGCTACAGCGTAATGGTGTTGCGCTTATTGCCTCAATAGTTGAAATGATTTTGAACATTGCCCTCAGCCTATTACTACTAAT
>CAZTVB010000260.1:2561-4736 GCA_964616315.1 uncultured Rikenellaceae bacterium | reverse complement strand
AGGAAACGCTGCCTACGTCGGAAGTTCACTGGATTTCTCGAATTTAAAAGTTGATGTTTCGCTATATAATGAGTACAGTTTTGGAATGATGAAAGAATTCCCCAAATGGAGTTTTGGTGGAAGAATTAGTTTATTACAAGGATTAAGCAATGTACGATTCGATCCTGAAGTGTTAAACATAGAGATTGACACTGCCATGTATGGTCATTACGGGCATGCCGATGCTAAACTATATACCGCAGGAATACCAAGGAATAGTGCAGGAGACCCAAGTATCGACCATGTTGATGATATGAATTGGATTACCAACTATTTCACAAATTTCAAAAATAAAGGTTTTGCTCTAAGTGGAGGGGTTACTTACAAATACGATGATAGAACAAGACTTTCCTTCTCCTTTTACGACTTAGGTTTTATCAACTGGAAAGATAGCGTTCAAACCTATACCCTTAAAGGAGAAACCGACTTTAATGGATTAGATATGGTAGCTGAATGGCTCTATGGTGGAAGTGTTGATGTTGATTCCGCCTTACAGGCAATTGAGGATGATTTTGATAGAGACACTGTTTATTCCTCCTACCGCACTTGGCTTCACCCAAAATTCAACTTAACAGCCAGTTATGACTTGGCCAGGAGAACCTCGCTAGGGTTCTCATTTACGGGAGTATACAACAGTAAATTCTACCCTGCGTTAACATTTGGATTACAGCAAGGTATTGGTCGTTGGTTTAATATAATAGCAACGGCATCGCTAAATCAAAGGTCGTTTAACAATCTGGGTTTTGGATTTATGATAAAACCTGGCCCCACGCAGATTTTTATTGTTGCTGACAACCTATACCCAGCAATTAATCCGTTATATACCACCAATGTCAACTTTAGATTTGGTATGAACTGGGTATTTGGAAGAGTTAAACAACCCGAAGGAATGCCTTACAGATAAGAATTCAAGGTTGAATTAAATAATATCACCAATGAAAAATGCAATTTTAAGGACTTTAGTAGTACTCGCCATAATAGTAAATGCTTTGAGCATTGTAACTGCTCAAACATCATTTTTGCCAGCAAATTTAGGTACATCTGTCAACTCTGAGTACCCTGAAATTAACCCAATTTTACATTCCGAAGGGAGAATATTATACTTCTCCAGAGCAAATCATCCAGAAAATAGATTTGGCGGGGTAAATAGTCAGGATATATGGTACTCCGTGCTAAACGAAGATGGAACCTGGACTGAAGCAAAACGGTTATCAAACTCTATAAACATTGGTCGCTACAATGCTATATTAGGAATACTCGACGATGGAAATACATTCCTTATTAACGGGAAGTACTCAAAAAATGGCAAATACTGGATTGACAGGGGCCTTTCGTTAATTGAAAGAACTGATAGCGAAAACTGGGGAAAACCCATATCTCTTAATATAGCAGGCTATACCCGTCAGAATAGAGGTAAAGCTACCACGGCATATATCACGCCAGATAAAAAATATATTATACTTTCGTACAGCAAGCGTAGTAATAAAAAGAATAATGCGCTTTATATTGCAATAAAAAAGGATAACGATAAGTACACCAAGCCTCAAGAACTTAATTTTGCTGGTAAAGATAATGGTGATAGCTACGAAGCACCATTTCTATCGGCTGACGAAAAGGCACTCTACTTTAGCTGCAAGGTGAACGGCAACTACAACTTGTATGTAAGCAATAGAACCGACGACACTTACAAAAACTGGTCGTTACCCATTCCTTTGAGCGATACAATAAACACCACTGGTTGGGAAAACTACTATAGGTTGAACAAAAAAGAAAACTGGGCCTATTTCTGCTCCGACTCTGCTTCCCTTGGAAAATCTGATATATTCAAGGTTAAAATCTTCGAAGACAACCCCAATGTTAAACTTTCTGGATTAATTCTAAGTAAGGCCGATGAAAAACTTATGCTTGCCGATACTAACTATAGAATTACTTTTAATGGCAACGAGGTGGCTGGACTTAAAATAGATAAAGCATCGGCATCGTATGAAGTTTTGCTGCCTTTTGGTCAGAATTACATCATAAAACCGGAGTTGCAAAACTGGGTTGGCGTAGTTGACTCCCTTGATGCTACCAATATCAAGGAATACACCGAAATGAATAAAAACTTATACTTTGAGTCAATCCCCTACGTAAAAA
>CAZTVB010000260.1:0-2551 GCA_964616315.1 uncultured Rikenellaceae bacterium | reverse complement strand
CGTAAAAATATTTGGTAAGATAATTAATACACGCACTAACTTGCCTATATCGCTCGAAAATAATCCCAAAATATTAATCAATAACCTACTTTCCGACTCGGTTAAGTATGGAACCGAAATTGCAGATTATAAAGCTATTCTTCCGTTGGGTAGCAAATACATAGTAAATGCAAAGGTACCAAATTTCATTAGCAAGGCCGATACAGTTGATGTTACAACAGCAATATCGTACACCGAAAAAGAGGTGAACTTTTACATTCAATCGGTTCCTTGGATTGAGGTAAAAGGTACTGCTCTCGATAACAACACTTTCACACCTATTGTTGGAGCATCATTCCCAAAACTTGTTGTGAACGGTAATCCTATCGATACGATTGCCATTGACCCCGTTAACGGCTCGTTCACCATTCGTTTACCTTACGGGTTTAAATACACCACAGCAATTGCATCAAAGGATTATATCTCTTTGAATAATGAGCTTGATTTAACAGGATACGTTGAGTATGCCAAGGTTGCCCACAACGTATTTGCAGAGCGCAAGGATGCTAATATGGCGATACTTAGCGGAAACATTATCAATATAAAAACCGACAAGCCTTTAACTTCCGATGTTCCTGTTAAACTGAAAGTCAATGGGGTGGAGACTATGGGATTCCGGTACGATTCATCAAATGCATCGTATACGCTTAAACTTCCTGTTGGAGTTTCGTATGATATTCTTCCTTCGGTTAAGAATTTCTACAACAAGTACGAACAGGTTGATTTAACCAAGGTTAAAAAGGGAACAAAAATTGCCAAGAATTTCTACGTTACACCGATAGAGGTTGGACAAACCGTAAATATAGACTTTATTTATTTTGAAGTAGGTAAATCTAAGTTAAAGCCCACATCGTTCCGCTCCTTGAATGCTTTGGTGGAGTTCTTGAACGAGTATCCGAATGTTATGGTTGAAATTAGTGGACATACCGATAATACAGGCTCGCCAGTTGTTAACCAAAAAATATCCGAAAAGCGTGCAAAATCTGTTGCCGACTATGTGATATCACAGGGAGTTGCCAAGGACAGAATTGTATCGAAAGGATATAGCTCTAAAAAACCGAAAGCTTCTAATGCCACTGCAAAAGGCAGAGCTCAAAACAGAAGGGTTGAATTTACAATTATTGATATTTAGAGATAAGAAAAAGGGTGTCGGAAAAATCTGACACCCTTTCTCTTTATAAAGACTAACTAGAATCGCATACCTAAACTAAATCCTGGATACATTTTTACATTCGTTTCGTTATCGTATGTTTTATCGAATGTGCTCCAAGGAGCGTAATCGGAATCTACAATATTTCCGCTCTTATCGGTTATATCGGAAACAAGTACATTCCACGATGGGCCACCAAAAATTGTAAGATTATCGGATATCTGCACCGAAACTAGGGCATTAATTCTATTGTGAAGGTTTAACCTATTGGTGTACCACTCATCCTCATTAACCTGGTAACAGGTTGCTTCAAAGTTCAAGTCAACTTTCCCTTTAACTGGCACAATTGTTCCAATACCATAGCCCCATCCCCAGTAAATTTTATCGTTCCGGGTAGCAGCACCAACCGAGATAATGTTATAGAAACTTCTTGTTCCTGTTTTGTAACTTAAAACTCCATACATCGACTCATTACCACTAACTTCAAACTTATGGTATCCATTGCGAACGAAACTTATTACTCCAATAGATACGCCTTTCTCAAGAGAATCGACATAGTTAAATACACCCAGCTGTAACCCTTTTAATACTTTTGTGTAGTTAAAGAACCCCGAAATTTGCACGCCATCAGTCCGTCCTGTATTTATGTTAGAAAAGCCCGATAATTGTACACCTTTCAAATCATCAGTATTAATATTTCCAAATCCCGCAATTTGAGGCCCTTTCCCTTCGCCTATGTTAAAGTTTGCAAATCCAGCAATCTGACCTTTGGTATTTCCTTTTGAGTAATTTGAAAATCCTGCTCCTTGGAAACCATTAATGGAATCAGTAACAACACTTGCAAACCCAGCTAACTGAACACCCTTGTAGTTACCCTTCACAACATTTGCAAACCCTGCTCCCTGAAAACCATTGCTATTTGCCAAAACAACGTTTGCGTAACCTGATAGTTGGGCTCCTCTAAACTCTTTATGGTTATAGTTCAAGAAACCTGCTCCCTGAAAACCTTTACCAGTTTTCAGATTTACATTAGCATAACCTGCAAATTGCGCACCATCCATATCACCCTTTAGTACGTTGGCAAAACCACCAAACTCCGTCCCTTTTAGTCCTCCATTATAGCCTGCCAGAATGTTAATTGAGAGTTTATTAGTTATGTTTCCGGATTCTACTCCGTTTGTTCCAAGTGGAGTTACCAATGTTAACTGAAATGCCCTTACAGCGGAGTCGCTTTTCTCCTGAGCTTTTACATAGTTTGCTAAAATAACAACTAAGCCTAGTGTAAATAAAAAATTAACTCTTGTCTTCATAATATTTTAAATTAGTTTTAACGATAGTGAAAAATCTCACTTTGAACCTATG
>CAZTVB010000259.1:0-4746 GCA_964616315.1 uncultured Rikenellaceae bacterium | reverse complement strand
CATGTTAGGAGTCCAATGCCTGCACCCTTTTCATTTTCAGTACCCCTTGTGGAAACATAACCCGCAAAAACACTTTCTACCTGTTGAGGGCTCATGCCTATGCCGTAGTCGGCAATTGATATCTCGAGAAACCCGTCGTTGATGTTTGAGTTAACATCAATCACTCCATTCTTAAAGGAGAATTTTATAGCATTGGAAATGATGTTTCGTACTACTATGGCAATAATATCGGGGTCGGTTTCCACCATTAACTCATTTGGAACATTCTCGTTTAGTCGAATGTTTTTCTTCATCCAAATTGGCCTAAGAACATTCATTTGCTTCTGAATAATGGCATCAATAGGTACAAGTCGTAATTTGGGTTTTATATCGCTTACGTTAAGATTTGCCCAGTTTAACAGATTCTCGGTTAAATCGTAAAGGTTATGAGCCATTTCGTTTAGAAGTTGAAGTCGGATATGGAAATACTCTTTATCGCTAAAATCTTCTTCAAAGTTGTTGAGCATTAAATCGGTAATGCCCAAAAATGCATTAAATGGGCTTTTAAGGTCGTGCGAAACAATGGAGAATAGTTTGTTTTTTACGTCGTTCATGTGGTGAAGCTGGTTGTTTTGCTCCTCCAACTCCTTTTGTTTCTTAATTACTTCAAACTTTAGCTCTTTGTTCTGGGCAATTAATGCGCTGAGCGGTACACTTTCTCCCTCGGCTTGTTCAACAGCAGGCTGTGACCAATGGCCATGAACCAATCTCCACTCACTATTTTCTTTTTTCAGAATGGCTGTAGTTCTGTTGTTGCTGTATTCGTAATTACCATTGGGCATTACAAAATGCATATCTACAATTGCCATTAAATAGGCAATGTCGTTGCAAAGAGGAAAAATCTTGATGGATTTGAACTTATAGCCCATTTGTCCAGCAGCTTGTTTAAACTCCCTCTCAAAAAATCCGATTGATTCTTCTGATGAGTATGAGTATTCATCAACTCCAGTGCCAATCATTGTCATCGAGTTGGAAAAGTAATTAAGCATACCAGCCCAGTTGCGCTTGGTATATTCTTCGAAATAGTCTAGATATGCTTTTTTTACTTCTTCTTCCATCTTGTGCAAAATATCTCTCAAAGATAAGTGCATTAGAGCATAATTAAAAATGAAGTTTTAAAAATCTGGAACGTAAAAGTATGAACCTAGTCCAAAGGTGTATAGCATATTGCCCACGAAGGAGTGTTCAATAAAAACTACCATTTGCGATTTGTGCTTAGTGTAGGAGTATGCCCAGTACAATCCAACTAATGTAGAACCCACCACGGCCACCCAATTCTTGAATATAATATGAAGAAAGCCGAATAGAAATCCGTTTAACACTAATAGGATTTTATCGTTGCGAAACAGCGTTTTGTATCGATTAAAGAAGAATGGCCTATAAATGAACTCTTGTGTAAAGGCCGACCATATTGGGTAAAATATCATAATGGCAATCCAAAGTTGTGGGTTATTTTTTGGCAAGTAGAATAGTCGCTCTGGAACAAAAACTATTGTTAATACATACACCACAATTACTGCAATAATCATTCTTAGTGTTAACTGTCCCCATTTTGAATAACCATTAAAACCCAACTCCCTGCGGTTAAATTTTTTCGATAGAAGTAAATAGCCTAAAGCAATAAAAAATACTACCAATAATGGGATTGCTTTTGGGCCTGGAATTAGGTCAAGGTAGAAAAGGACTGGAATCAATACGAACAGCCCAATCATTTCTATAGCCTTGTAAAATTTCATAAAGAGTTCGATGATAATTATGGAGTTAAATTTATCAAATTTTTAATAATAACAAAAGCCGGCCACCTCTGTGCACCGGCTTTTAGAGAGCAATAAAACCACAAAAACCTGATTAAAACGAAGAGATATTTATGCTGTAATTACCCTTAGCATCTTGTGTTGATATGGTTATTTTCCAAGTTCCAACATACTCTTTCATGTCTTCCTCTTTGAGCCTTTTACTCCAGCGTACATCTGCAACAGGGCTGACCTTAAGTTCTTGGTAAACCTTTTTATCGGGTTTGGTGAAGGTGACTTTTATGCTGCCAGATTCCAATGAGCCTGAAAAATTCAAGAATATTCCTTTGCTTTTTTCGGGTATGGTAAATTCAAAATCACCTGTAAATGTTGTGGTCTCCCTTAATCTTTTGCTTATGTTGAACGATGTATTATCGCCTCGTGAGTTTCTTGCTGAAAAATCGCCGTCGAACATGTAAATTTGAGGAGTTGGCACATCTGGAATTGTGATGCTAAAATCCTTTCCTGTAAAGAAGTCTCTGTGTGGTAGAACTTCGATATCTCTCATCTCCGAGAGCTTTTCAAGTTCTTGAAATGCTTTCGATTGCTCCTCCATTGCTTCGGATTGCTCCTCTAACAGGCGTTGAAGTTCAAATTCGTACTCTGCCTTGGATTGCTCAGCAATGCTGTCGAGTTCCTTTTTTTGAAGTTCTTTTTCCTTCTTCTTTTTTGATTCATCCTGTTTTTGTTTTTCCTGTGCATACACATTGCTAATGCTAAGTGAGCCAACAAGAACAAGGATGACTAGTTTTGATATTAGAGTTTTCATAGCGAGTTGTTTTTTTAATTACGAAACAAAATTACAATGGTAAAACCCTAATCTGAGTTAACGAAATGTTAATGATGAGTTAATGGCTGAATTTGAATTATTAATCGGTTAAATTAGCTTTTGGAATTCAGAATAATTGAGGCAATGAACAATAAAAGGATATTAATATGTGCATCGGTACTTTCAATACTAATATACATTGGAGTGCTGTCGTTCCTGCTCGTTAAAATATACAATCAAGAAAGCGAAAAATTCAACTTTAAGTACCGCGAGATTGTCGATAAATCGGTGGAATGGATGTTGGCCAATAACAAAGGCAATGGGTTTGAGAAGGCAAACTATATACTCGATGGAGTATCGCAGAATTTTGTGGATTTTATTAACCAGAATAAAATTATTGATACGGCAGAGTTTAAGGAGACTATTTATAAACAATTCACTAAAATACTTGATAGTTACCAGAATGTTGATTCAAACCTTGTTGGCTTTCTAAAAATTCAAAATTATAACGTTCCATTCAAATCCACTCTGATAATTCGGGAGTTGAAACTTATTGATTTCGACCAAATTCTGCCAATTAAAACTGTGGAAAATGTACTTGGAATTGACACAAGCGCACCCAGCGAGAATGCTGTTTTAGTGTACCAGTATCAGTTTGTGGGTAACCATTTCAACATGAGGGTCGATTACTATATCGATTTTACTAACAAGAAGAAAGAGGTGCTAAGCAAAGTTGCGCTTTCGGCTGCACTTGCAGCTATTTCTCTCTTTGTAGTAACCCTTGTGTTCCTATTAACCCTGCGAAATCTGTTGAGGGAGAAAAAACTTTCGCAGATGAAAACCGATTTTATCAATAACATGACTCATGAGTTGAAAACTCCACTTTCAACAATTTCAATAGCATCGCGTTCTCTTGAAAATCAAGAGATACTAAGCAACCCAGAAAAAGTGGTTGAAACGGCAAAGGTTATATCGCGTCAAAACGCACATCTATCAAAGCAGATAAATCACCTGCTCGAAATTAGCAAATGGGAGCGTGGGCAGTTTGAGTTGGATATGAAACGGGTTGATATTAACGATTTGGTAAAAGGTATAGTTGAGTCGTTCCGTTGGGATAACAAGGATAAATCCTTGGAAATAATTGAGGAGTATGCTGGGGAAATCGCAAAAACTAGTATTGACGAAACAATGATAACCTCAGCAATATTCAACATACTTGCCAATGCTGTTAAGTATAATCGAAATAATCCCACAATATCAATCAAGGTTTGGGCCGATAATGATTTGTGCATATCCATTGCCGATAACGGAATAGGTATTGCTAAGGATGAAATTGTGCATATTTTTGATAAGTTCTACAGGGTTTATACTGGTAATATTCACAATGTTAAAGGTTTAGGACTTGGGCTTTTCTATGTAAAGCAAATAGTGGAGGCGCACAAAGGAACAATAAGTGTTACAAGCAAACTAGGGCAGGGCAGTATTTTTACTATAAAACTACCAATCGATGGCAAAAACTAGAATTTTACTGGCTGAGGATGATAAAGATTTGGGCAATGTACTTGCTCAGTACCTTCAACTTCAGGATTATGATGTAACGCTTGTGCGCGATGGTAATGAGGGTTGGAGTGTGTTTGATGTGTCTGAGTTCGAACTTTGCATTCTCGATGTGATGATGCCTTTCAAAGATGGCTTTGAGCTTGCAGAGCAGATTCACCATAAATCGCCCAAAATACCGTTCATATTCTTAACTGCCAAAGGATTAAAGGAGGATAAAATTAAAGGCTTAAAGTTGGGTGCCGATGATTATATCTGCAAGCCTTTTGATGTGGACGAGTTGGTGCTTCGTATTCAGAATATACTAAAACGAACAGGAATTGACGATTCCGACAAGTTTGAACTGGGAGAGTTCACATTGCATTATAACGACTTGCGCTTGAAAGGCGCAAATACCGAATTGGCATTAACAACAAAGGAGGCTAAACTGCTGAAATATTTCATCCGAAATCAAAATAAACTAATTAAACGAGAGGATATTCTTCTTGAAATTTGGGGCGAGAACGATTACTTCCTTGGACGAAGTATGGATGTTAAGTAAATATCCAACCCCACGAACAGTTTCTATGCTTATGGTAATATCATTTT
>CAZTVB010000258.1:0-4768 GCA_964616315.1 uncultured Rikenellaceae bacterium | reverse complement strand
AGTGTTTGAATAGGGGTATACCTTGAAGTAGTATGCTGTTGTATCGGTGAAGTTAACCCAGCCATTATAGGTTTGAACACCCGCAGTAATATTTATAGCCCCAACTCCATCGTCCAGATTGTTGTCGTCGGGCACCACATTCCCATTTACTGGAGATGTTATGTTGTCGGTTTTAGATGCTTTAATTAAGTAACCATCAGGAGAAGTTATTTTTCGTCCGATATCTCCCGTACTCACCCAGTTTGAACTTGTACCAGAAAGGGCAAAGTTGGTTAATGTGCCATTTTTAGCATTGGGACTCGCATCAATAACAGTTACGAGACCTGCATTATTTTCTGAAGCACTACCTTGGTTAAATTTGTAGTAGGCAATCAGGCCTAACTCAGAGCCTGTTAACTCTGAGAACATGTTGTTAAAGATATCTGACTGGGTGCGTTCAGTATTCCAAATGCGATATTCATCGAGTTTCCCAGGGAAATAACGCTGGGAAGTCCATGCTCCAATTTGAGCAGCCGTTAAATTTGCCAGAACTGCTGATGTAAAAGTTGATGTTTGAATTAACGTCCCATTTACATAGAATTTAACCTGCTTTGAGGTGTAATTATACGTTACCGCTACATGGTACCATGTATTAACACTAAAAGTGTATGGTGCGCTATACGTTGCTGGGTTTGCACCCGCTGGTGCAAATTCAATTGAACTGTTGTTCCATATTTGAAGGTGAATATCTTTATTAACCCAACTATTTGTATTAAATAGACCGGCTCCAGAGGAAGTCGCACTGTAATTCAACCAAGTTTCAATCGTTAATTGTTCTAAATTACTACCTAGAGCAGGAATACTTATGAAATCATTTGTGCCGTCTAAACTTATAGCGTTAGAAAACGAAGGTGTTCCCTCTGTAGCATCGTTCCAACTCATTGTTATAACTTTATTGTTATTGCTAGTAGTTAAATTTGTTACATGAGTTATGGGCTTAGTTTTATTAAATACTATGGATGCTGTTGGTACTGTGGCGGCTGTTTTGTAGTTGATATTGCTTCCTTCATTAGTGTAGGGCCACATCTTAATGTAATAAGTATTACTGCCGGTTGTTCCAACAAAATTTGAGTACGATTGAGTTCCTTGTGCAACTTTTACTACAGCAACACCATCCGATAAATTGTTGTCGATGGCTATTTCGGTTCCATCAACAGGGTCGGAAAACGAGTTAGTAGCTGATGCCTTTATCAGGTAGTATTGAGGTGCCTGAACGGAGTTTACCCAGTTGGAGTTTGTGCCAGAAAGAGTAAAGGTTTGTAACGTTCCTGGGTGAAGGGCTTTTTTGTCGGTTAAGGTGGTTAAGCCTGTATTAGTTCCATTTGCAACACCTTGATTGAATGAGTAGTAAGATACTAGTCCTGTTTCAGTTCCAGTTAGTTCGTTCTGATAGTTGGACTGAATTTCCGACTCGGTTCGGGCAACATTCCAGACTCTAACTTCATCGATTATCCCTTTAAAGAAATAACCTCCGGCAGTCACTGAACGTTTTCCAATGTTTAATAAATTGGCACCCTGATTAAATGAAGAGTTGCTTTGCTGATTAACCAATGTGCCGTTTATATATAGCTTAATGGTTGTTCCGTTGTAGCTTGCGGCTAGGTGTACCCATGTGTTGGTAGGAATTACATCGGGTGAGTTTACATCAATCCATCCTGATGCATTTTTTATGGTGATGGACGCTTTACCATTACTACCGATATGTAATTCCATACCTGCTGGTGTCGATTCATTCAGGGTTGATACTATTGCTCCGTCGGCCCCTACAAGGCTTGAGTTTATCCATGCTTCAATAGTAAATATTGCGGGGTTTTGGGCGTCGCTGCTTACATAGTCAGAGGTGCCATCGAAAGCCAATGCATTATTGGTGCTTAATGAATTAATGCCCTTTGCATCGCTCCAGTTCAATGTTAAAGTGCCATTGTTTGTTGCTGAGAATCCTGATGCATGGTATGTAGGTTCTTGGTAAATTACAATACTTCCGTTTGTTTGTGGAACAGTGCCATCAGTTTTGTAGTTGATGGCTTCATTGTTGTTGGTGTATGGATAAATATTGAAGTAATAGGGTGTATTGGCCACTATATTTGTCCAATTCGAATAGGTTTGTACACCACGTAAAACCTTTACAGCACCTGAGCCATCCGATAGATTATTATCGATTGTTATTTCTGTTCCGCTTGCTGGTGCTGTAATTGTTGGTGAAGTCGATGCCAATATTACATACCCATCGGGAAGTTGAGTTCCTATTGCATCGGTCCAGTTTAAAACAATATTTCCATTTGCACTACTGGCTGTGAATGCGGTTGCATGGTTTGTTGGTTGGGGATTTATGGATACTAGAGGTATTGTCTCATTTGTATTATACACTCTTTCAGAGGATTTGTTTGAAAATGGTATGATTCTGAAATTGTATGGTTTGGATGCATTAATATTTGTCCAACCACCAAAGGTTTGTATACCCGAAGTTACATTAACGGTACCTGAGCCATCGGTTAAGTCATTGTCGGTAGTGAATTCTGTGCCATTAACAACGTTTGAAAAAGTATTTGTTATGGAGGTCTGAAGCACATAACCGTCTGGATTCTGATTCGCATTTGACGATTGAAACGAACTCCCTGAATTCGTCAAGTATGAAACGACAGCATTTGGTGATGAATCGCTCGTGTTGTCGTTACATTTAAAATAGGCTACTAATCCAGGTTCGCTACCAGATATATTTAATGCCATATCACTTAAAATCTCTGATTCGGACCGAGTTTTTGACCATATAGATATCTCATCGATTTTTCCTGTAAAAAAATTTTTAGAAGATGATGGTGAAGTACCTATCGATAAACCTTCGGTAGAAGCAGCAATATTTCCAGTTGTTGATTTACTTGCCAATAATTTTCCATTTAAGTAGATTTTTTGTGTAGCGCCATCGTAAGTGGCGCAAACATAGCTCCATGCATTTATTGGCAATGAGTTTTCAGATGACTTTACCTCATTCCATGTTCCTGAATATAAACCAAAGCAAATTTGACCATTGGTGCTAATATACAGACGATAACCATTTGTTAATGCACCGTTTGTTTTTTGAAAAATATCTCCTATGGTTTGTTCTGGGTTAATCCAAGCCTCAAGGGTAATGGCATTTCCTGTAATATTTAATGCGGTTGTGTTCGGACAAAACAAATAAGGGCCATAAGTTTCAAAATCAGAATTTCTACCTGATAGATGGATACTTTGCCCAAATTTTGAAGCATCAACCCAGTTTTCTTCATAATTACCTGCGTTGTTTTTTACTTTTAAACTGGTAGCATGTACTGTAGGTGTTGATTTTAGATGTTTTATTTGAGCGGTAGGAGCCGATATTTTATTATATTTTGTAAGCGAACCTCCATTGGTAAAAGAAAATATTTTGAAGTAATAGTTGGTTGAGGATTCAGCTTTATTCCAACCATAATAAGATTGTTGACCAGGTAAAGCTTTCACTATTCCGGTTCCATCGGTCAAATCGTTATCCTGAATAATTGAAGCACCATCTATTGGATCTGTAAATGAATTAGTCTTAGAAGCCATAATGAGATATCCATCGGGAAGAACACTTCCAGGGGCATCCGTCCAGTTCAGCGTTATATTATCATTTTCAATAGACGCTGATAGATTTGAACACTGATTTGTTGGTGCTGTTTTAGCGGCAAGAGGGCTGAATGTGTATGTGAGTCCGCTTACAGGTTGCGTTTCAAAATTGTGACTTTCTGAAGTGCTACTTGCCATTGCGCTGGTGCTAAAATCACTTAACGACAAGTAATCTCCTGGTTTTGCAAAGGCAAGCCCAATAGATGTACAGCAGTAAAAGGTTGATGAAGTGCTTACTGGGTTATAAATGCATTCAATTTTATTTGATGTTTCGTAAAGTTTTATCTCGCAACTTATAACATTTGTAGTATACCAATGCCATTGCCAATTATACCATTCAAAAATAAAAACTCTGTTTGGGGCGGTTCCGGTAACAGTGTATCTGGCTCTACTGCCCCCATTCGTTGAGTTGTTTGTAAATAAAATACCAATTAACGGACGACAATCTGTATTAGTTAAATTTCCATTACTCGCCCTATTACCCATAGTTGTTGTTATTGCTGTGTTAAACGATAACCAACCCCATTGGCTTGGAACAACTTGGGTATAGTTTATCCCATCGAACTTAAAGGTAAACCCAATGTTTATTGGGGTGAAGTTCGAAAGTGTTGATGTCACATCGGTACCGGTAATTGACGTATAGGTTCCAACTGAAGGTGTAAAGTTGTAATTGCTTTGCGAAAAGGCTGATAGTTGAAGGCTTAAAAGCAATGTAAACAATGCACGACGGATAATAGAACTCAACTTTAGCATAAAATTATTCTGATTTGTGTAGATTATTTTAGGATAGCAAAATTAGATTTTGAATTACATCTCCTTTTATCAATCCATACAATCTGATTTGTAAATCGACAAAAACCTCATTTTTTGATAAAAGGTAGGATTGAGAAACTGAACGAATGTTTTATTAATCGAGGGGTTGTCTTACCGAAAGAAAAAAATCTTTTGATTTTAGAGGAAATTTATACTAAAGAGTCTTGTTGTTACTCTTTTACAACTTTAATTGTCTTTATCTTATCATCAGATATTATCTTAATGATGTATGTGCCTGTTCGCAAATTCTTAATACTTATTTGATTATCTCTCGGTTCTGTCATTTGGACTAGTT
>CAZTVB010000257.1:0-4770 GCA_964616315.1 uncultured Rikenellaceae bacterium | reverse complement strand
GACATTAAAGGGGTGAAGGATGTTAAATTTAAAGGGATGCAGGATGGTGTAATATATCTGAATCTTACCTTTGATGTAAATAACCCAAACTCAAAAAAAATTGTAATTAAACATTTTGAGTTTAATGCTTGGTTGAACAATCGTGAGTTAGGGAAACTAGTAAGTACTGGAAAAATAACATTATCGCCAGATACAAGAGCCGACTATGAGGTTCCTGTCGAAATTAAGCTAAGAACTGCTGCCGATGCATTTAAATTGTTGGGTACTGGTAAAAAATTATTGTCGATGATAACCGTTGAGGGTTATGTTAAGGGCGGACGATTCCCGATTGTTAAAAAAATTAAAATTCCCAAACAACCGCTCGATAGTTTGATGAAATCGCAACAGGATAAACTAGTTATAACAGATACATTATCAACAAGCGATAAGGGTGGTAATAATTAGCATTCAAAACATTTTGCTAAATTTGCAGCATAATTTCAAGGTAAAAATGAGAGGAATTCTATCAATATTATTAGTGCTATTCTCTGCAGTAACGATTTTTGCTCAGGAGTTGAATGGTGGTAATGAAATTGATAATATCATTAAACGCCTTCAGGAGAGTAAGCCAAACCAGGGCCGGGTTGTGGTAAAACAGGATGCTCAAATTGCTAACTTGCTCGATTTACATGTGTTGCAGAATGCAAAAAATCCAGGGATGCACGGCTTTAGAATTAGAATTTTCTTTGAGTTAGGTCAGAATGCAAGACGAAATTCAGAGGAGTCCATGCGAGTTTTTATGGAGAAGTATCCGGGCGTGAAGGTTTACCAAAGTTACGATAATCCATATTGGAAGATTTCTGTGGGCGATTACCGTTCTAGAGAGAGTGCTCAGAAGTTTTACCAGCAACTTCTAGTGGATTACCCCAAAGCATTTATAATCCCGGATTGGATTAATTTCCCATCATTGGAGTAGGAAATATGCAAACAATGTATATCCAGCCAAAAATAGCAGCTCCAAAAAGAATCCAAGAGGATGAAAATTTGAGTCTGGCTATTATTGGCTCTTTTTATTTGAGCAAGTTTAGGAGGAGGCACTATTATCAACTAGGGAACGTGTCTCCAATAGTATTTGAGTTATACATGAGAAAAAGAGTGTAATATTGCAGGTAGATTAATCGTCTACCTTTTTTATTGAAAGGAAAATTGTATGAGCGAACAAATCAAACACGAATGCGGAATTGCATTAATCAGGTTGCGTAAACCGTTGGAGTACTATCAACTTAAGTATGGCACTTGGCGATACGGCTTGCACAAGCTTTACCTATTAATGGAGAAGCAGCATAACCGTGGTCAGGATGGAGCAGGTTTAACCTCCGTAAAGTTTGATTTGGAAGCAGGTAAAAAGTATATAGATAGGGAGCGCTCAAACTCTTCATCGCCCATAAAGGACATTTTTGATGTGGTGAATAAGGGTATCAACAAATACTCCACGAAGCCGGATTTAATTAACGACCCTGTTTTTGCAAAGCAAAACATTCCATTTGCTGGAGAACTTTACCTTGGACACTTACGCTATGGCACATTTGGAAACAACTCCATAGATTACGTTCACCCTGTAATGCGCGATAACAACTGGAAATCGCGTACATTAGTACTTGCAGGGAACTTTAATATGACCAATGTTGGTGAGTTGTTTCAAAAATTGGTGGATTTGGGTCAGCATCCACGGGATTTTTCCGATACAGTTACTGTACTTGAAAAAATAGGACATTTCCTCGATGAGGAAAATCAGCAGTTATTCCGTCAATATAAAAATGATGGATTCACAAATATGGAAATTAGCAAGTTAATTGCTGAAAATATTAGTGTGTCGAAAGTTTTGCAGGCTGCTACAAAGGATTTTGATGGAGGTTACGCAATGGCAGGTTTAATTGGACATGGCGATGCGTTTGTTGTTCGTGACCCTTGGGGAATTCGCCCGGCATTCTACTATGTCGACGACGAGATAGTGGTTGTAGCATCGGAACGTCCGGTTATACAAACCGTGATGAATATCGATGTAAATGAGGTTAATCAGATAAAACCTGGATATGCGCTTATAATGAAGCGCAACGGAGAGGTGAGCCATGAGGAAATCCGAATTCCGCAAACACGGAAATCTTGTTCGTTCGAGCGCATCTACTTTTCGCGTGGTACCGATAAGGACATTTATAACGAACGCAAGAAGCTTGGTGAGCTGCTCACGCCAACAATTCTAAAAGCAATAAACTACGACCATGCAAACACCGTTTTCTCATATATTCCAAACACTGCAGAAACAGCATTTTATGGAATGGTTAAAGGAGCTGAGGATTACCTTAAAACCGAAAAGAAAAGGATGATTCTGGAGAAAGGTTCATCGTTAAGCGAGAAGGATTTGGATGAGATTATATCGCTCCGATTGCGGGTTGAGAAGATTGCGGTTAAGGACGTTAAGCTCCGCACGTTTATCACTCAGGACAAGGGAAGGGAAGACCTTGTTGGCCACGTTTACGATGTTACTTACGGATTAGTAAAGGATAATGTTGATAACCTAGTTGTGATTGACGATTCTATTGTAAGAGGAACAACCTTGCGTGAGAGTATTCTTCGAATACTGGATAGACTTAAACCAGCAATGATTGTAATTGTGTCATCGTGCCCACAAATTCGCTACCCCGATTGTTACGGAATTGATATGGCAAAGCTTGGCGATTTTGTTGCTTTTCGTGCCGCAATTGATTTGTTAAAGGAAACAGGGCAGGAGAGCGTCATTAACCATGTTTACAAGCAATGTAAGGCTCAGCAAAATTTGCCTAAAGAGGAAATAATCAACTACGTAAAGGAAATCTACAAGCCCTTCACTGTTGAGCAAATCTCCGATAAAATAGCTCAGTTGCTCACCCCAAAGGATATGAAAGCCAAAGTAAAGATTGTTTTTCAATCCATCGAAAACCTACACGAGGCTTGTCCTAACGATTTAGGCGATTGGTATTTTACTGGCAACTATCCAACACCAGGCGGAAATAGAGTTGTAAACAACTCGTTTATCAACTTTATAGAGGGACGAAATCAGAGGGCGTATTAGTCCTCTTTATTTCTTTTTATGCCTAGGTGATATTTTTCCTTGATTTTCTTAATGAATGTAGCAATGTGTCGCTCAACTTTATGCTGGTAAATATCTGGAATTGTTATTAGTATGCCAGTTTCCTCAACTTCGCCAAACTCATGATTAATTACCGTTCCAAACACTTTCATTGATGGGCTGATATTCATGTAAGAGTTAATAAGAGGAGGAATTTTCTCGCCCAAATCTCGTATCTTTTGCGAAAGTATTTTATAATCCTCATTATAAGAGTTCCCTGTAAATATCTTTGCAAGAGCGGCTCTATCCAAATCAACCTCTATGGGATTAATAGGAATAACTAAGCCTTCATTATCCTTGAAATATTTTTCGAAAAAGTAGAAAAGTAGATTTCGAGCTTCAACATTGTAGGTATTGTACATTGTTACTTTTCCGAAGAAGTATTTTATGTGTGGATTTAAAACGATTAGCGCACCTAAACCATCCCAAAGGTTATCCAATGCGTAAAGCCCCTTTCCAGAACGACTTAATGCTTGATATTTAGGTTGTACAAATGACCGTCCTAGTTCAATCATTTGGGGCATATAGTTATTCTTGAACTTTTCGGAAAAGTTAAATAGGTGCTTGGTGGAAAGGTTAATTTCCTCTCCTTTAGTGGGGTCTACACTGTGGAAACGATACCCTCCGAGAATCTCCTCCTCCTTGGGATCCCATACAATTAATTGCTTGTAGCAATTCTCACAGGTGTCGTAGTCATCAATATCTACCTCGAAACCAGTACCACCGCCTGCCGACCTAAACGTTAATTCTCTAAGCCTTCCAACTTCGCGCATTAAATTTGGAGAATTCTTTGCAGTAAAGATGTATAACTCGTTATTGGCATTATTGGTGTGCCTTACAAACCTTTCTGGAGTTAACTCCGCCAGAATAAGCTTTTTGTCGACTGGTTCAATTATGTGTTTCATTGCATGAAATGCTAGGGTGCAAATTTACTTTTAAATTAGTTTTGTGGCTGCATATTGTAAACAATATTTTTCACCCATTTTGCCCATTCGTTCGGATTTTTTGAGTTATCGAAGGTGTTATAGGGAATAGGTTTTCCTATTCTAACAGCAATGCTTTTGCCTTTCTGCTTAAACATCTCATCAACAAGGTAAAGCATTTCGATGTTTGCCTTAACTCCCAAAAATGTTCTGAATTTTGAGAGATTATAGAAAAATCGGGAATTTTTTCCGCTAAAGAATACAGGAACAATGTTTCGCTGATGCTGAATTGCTTTGGTAACAAAACTCTTTTTCCACTCCAAATCCTCAATTTTCCCGCTCTGTTTGCGAGAGCAAAGTCCTGCAGGGAAATATAGTATTTGTGTTGATGAAGCATAGGCATCTTCCAGCATCCGAGCATTCTGTGATGATTGTGCACCATGTTTATTTACAGGGATAAACACGGTGTGAAGCTGCGTGACATGCATAAGAAGGTCGTTAACCGGGAATTTAACCTCAGGGAATTTCTGCCCTAGGGAATGTATTAGTATTATCCCATCTAGTCCACCCAGCGGATGGTTTGATGCAAACAGATATCTTCCACTGGGGTCAATATTCTCAAGTCCTTCAAGAGTATAGGTTACGTTCATCATTTTAAGAATCTCGGTGATGAACTCAACACCCTGCTTGTCGCCATGTTCA
>CAZTVB010000256.1:0-4788 GCA_964616315.1 uncultured Rikenellaceae bacterium | reverse complement strand
TTTTTGAGCAACAATAACTACTTAACCAACTCAAAACGTACACTAAATCCGAAACTTGAAGTAACTTGCCTATATGATTTGGAAACTTTAGGTGCATTAACAACCCTATCGAAAAATACTCTAATAGTTACCTGATCGCTAATTCGGTAATCGGCAGAGGATTTAATGGTGTTAATTAACTGTCCTGCAATTGTTTCGTTTGTGCCTTCGACTAACTGACGAAGTACCGTTGTGTTTTCGCGAATTGAAAAATCCACGGTAATTCTCAAATCACTTTTTAATGCTTTCTTATCGCCCGATTCCGACTCAAAAATTAATGGCAAATTTTCGAAACGATACCCAGCCCCAATTATATATTCGTTCCCAAATATTTCAGTCAACTGAGTATTTGCAAAACTCATCGCTAATGAGCGTGTTGTTTTTACCTCTAACCTTGTTGTTAAATTATTCTGCCAGCCAATGTCAACTCCAATTAGCGGAGAAAACTGTTCATTGATGGATACATTTGTGATTTCGCGTCTTGGATAAAAATCACCAGAAAGATTTCTTGCATAACTAAAACCATCGGCTAGCTCATCGTAGGATAAATTAGTAGCATACGATCCAATAGTGTATACCGATCGGTATCCATGCGAAAGAGTAAAGGCTTTAAAGTAATTTTTGAATGGCTTCATTTTAGATAAGCCATCATAAGTTATTTGCCAGTTTGGCATGGGGATCATGGGGAAATCGCTAAGCGAAACTCTACTTGCAGGAATGTTTGTGTATGCTGCAAGGAACGATGCTCTCAAAACATCCTGAGAGAGCGGCCCATAGCCAACAGGAAACCCCGTAGAGGGATCGTTATCCTCAGGATTGTAACCTTGACCAGGGTTGGCAATCCGTGTATCTCTAAGTCTGTTAGCAATAATAATTCGATTATTTTTAAATTGCTCAAAAGCATTTGAGTGATCGGCTCTGTTCCTGCCTTCAAAAGCAGTTCCAATTGATATTACACTTATGCTAAAACTACCATTTGTTCCAGGATTATAGGATGTGTAATTTCCAGCCAAATCAGCCCTATAGGTTTCGCTCCTATTCTTGGTAAACACTCTATTGGCTGTTAATTCAATCCTAAAGGAAGGTATTGGCTCAATGGTACTCCGGAAGTTTAAGTTTTCACTATGTGTAAATAAAGTTGGTGTATTAAAACTTGTATCGCGGGTTAACCATCCATTCTGGGCAGCTCTCCAACCAAAATCGGGATCTTGCATACCAGCAACAAACTCCCATCCTGGCACTGTAAATCCTCCATAACTATCGGTACCTAAAAATTTTGTATTAGGTTTATACCCGGGTAAAAAGGTTCCATTAGTTTCAGCGTACGAAAGAGAGATACTCTTAATACTCATGAGTAATCGTAAAGAACCTTCGGCAATAAATCTTAATGGGCTTGTTTTCTCTGGCACTTTACCTTCAACCACAACCCTGCAATTCTTATATTCCTGGTCGGCTTTTATCGTTAAACGCTGATCGTTTTTTATATCTGTTGCTACCTTTATTTCTTTCCCTTTGTCATCATAAACCTTAACGGTTACCTTCTCAGCCTTTAACTTATGGGTTATAGACTTAGCAATGTTTGGACGTAAATTAACTCCCTCCTGCTCATACTTTACCGTTCTGGTTTTAGGCGCAGCTCCTCGGGCACTTTGATCGAATTTCTGGTTTATTCTCTTTAAAAAAGCTGATTTATTAAACAAATTAGTCATATTCAACTGCCCATTAAGTTGAATTGTGTTGGAGTTTTGAATTTTATTACCTTGATCGAATGTTGATGTATCGGACATAACCGCACCTGCCTCCCATCGGTACAGTCCAGTGTATCGAGCAGTAGTTGATGTCCAATCCAAGAATGGAATTTTGTTTATTGGTAAAGTGTAGGTTAAATTAAATTGATGATTATACATCGTATTCCTTCCCAACTTTACAATATTGCTCCAAACGGAATCTTTCCAATGCTCATAACCACGAGGATCTCTTTTCCTATCTACCATTCCATCCGGTTCATCAATTCGAGCAATATTGCTAGCAGTAAAGTCGAATTTCAACGATTGTGCTATATCCCAGTTCAAGGAGTAGTTTCTATTCCAGTAAAAATCTTTAGAATAGGTTGGAAGCATTATTTCATTAGGATTTTTTACATTCCTATATTGCTGCTCATAGTAAGAACGGTCAAAGTCTGTACGAAACGACAACTGCGATGGTGCTAGAGAAAAATTAAAGTCCTTTATAATTCTTAAATATCCGGAATTCATCCAACTCACGTTCTTAAATGGAGTAATGTACTTGGTTTGTTTATTGAAATTGTAAGTTAAACCTCCACGAATATTACGTTGTATTTTGTGATCCGTTGTAATGGTCCTTGAGTATTGCTCACTAAAAGAGTAACTAACTGCAAAGTTTGATATATTCCAAAAATGAGGATTTTCGGACTGCTTATCAATTTTAACATTGGTGAAGTTAATGCTTCTCCGTCTTGTATAGTCCTGCACTAACCTTTTTATTGAATCTCGCTCGTCGGAAGTTGCATTCCGCAAAGTTTCACGCATAGTAACATCAGGATCGAGCGGATTATACTGTGGATTAGAAAAAGATTCACCAAAACCAACATGCATTGGAATTTTTACACCTAATTTTTCAGGTAAAAATCGACCTAATTCAATTGTGGAGTTTATATCATACTGGTAGTGAGTTTCCTTACTACGTTCATTTACTTTTTTCTCAATTGATCCAAATCCTGGAGTATAGGTACTACCAGCAAGTGTAACCGAACCTAAATCAGCAAGTTTAGCTGCAACTCGAGCATTGGCCGCCCAGCCTCCCTGATCGTTGAAATTTGTTAAGCGCAACTCATTTAACCATACAATAACTGATTTTTGAAGTCCATCGTCATCAGGATTATTTGATCGAGCGGGGTTTCTGATACCAATCATTATGACTTTTACATTGCTCAAATTCGGGTTGCCGGTTATCTTCATCGATTTTTCTCCATCGGAAACCGTATATATGGTATTCAGAGTAACCCTCGAACCGGACCTATTCATCTCTTTATTACGTGCAATCTTAACATCAACTAGTGCTTCCAAGTCAATGTCAATCAAGTTTTCACGAGGCCATACTGCATTTCTATCAGCATCGCTATTGTTGTTGTACATTCTATGAGGTGTCAACTTAAGCGGAACTTCATACTCGTAATAATTATTTGTGTAATCGGTTCCCATTCTTATGAGCGCCGTAACTTCGTCATCATATAAAGGATAACCCTCTATCATTTCAGCATGAACATCCATTTTAAGGCGTTTGTACTGCCTAATGTCAATGTTAACATTTTTAAATACAGCGCGTGCATCGCCATCTGCAAGGTTGTCGACTCTCAATTCAATAGATTGCTCATTTAGCTCAGTGGCTTGAGGTTGACTAGGATCAATAGCCCTGTCGACACCAGGAGGAAGAATATAGTTGACAGGGGTACGCCTATTATTCTCTTCAATATTTACAGCAGAAATGGATAATGATCCGTTAGGTAAATCCTCCGAAGGCATCCCTTCTTGACCCTGAATTAACGAATAGTTATACTTTCGCCACTCTCCGCGAACGAGTTCCAAAGATGCAAAACGAAGGATAAGCGTATCGGTAAAACCCCGAAGGAACATTCTCATAAAGCGTATAGACTTAAAATCGTCGATACCTCCAATGGCTTTTTCATACTCAGCAATAGGAACCTTAAACTGATACCATTTTACTGGTTTGTTCTTAATTTTATCCTTCTCTCCAACAATTACATTTGTTATGTAGTTATTACCTACCCTCATATCCTCTGGCCGAAGCGATACTCGGTACTGAAAGTATGATTCGTACTCATTCATGGTAATATCACTTCCAAACTCCTCTACATCGGGAGAAGAATAACTTTGTCCCGAACTTGAACTAGAACTTGTCGGGGAGTTGTTCTCGGTATTATTATGATATTTGTATCGATCGAGAATACTTGAAAGTTTTTGGTCAAACTCACTATCCAAGAAATACTTAAAATCATCGCTTGATGGGTCGTTTTCAAATTCATTTAGTATCTCTTCATTAGTTACCCTGCTTCTTAACTCATTCACATATGTATTGAAAAACGAAAGTTCATCGGGGACCCCATCTCCATCCAAATCTTCGCCTGATAATCCGTCCATCCCTATATCCTGAAAACGCCGTTTACTGGGCGGATCATTATCAAAACCAGTGGGCAAATATTGTTTTGTAGGTACACGCCCCCAAACCGTGGAATCAATTTTCTCCATTGCGGATGATGTAGGCAGTCCATTCTCAAACGATTTTCTTCCATCTCGCAAAACGTCCTCTGATATATTTCCTAGGTTGATGTAAAAATCGCCTCCCTGCATGGTTGAATCGTACACAAATGGATCCATCAACCAAAACTCAATGTATTCAATATTTGATGTCTCAAAGTCAGTAGAACCTAAACTCCTCATCACACCACCCCAGCGGTTTTGTGGATTTGTTAGGGTGCCATCCAAATTTACGTTCTGTGTATCAAAATTATATGGTCCCCTCTCATCTGGATAAAAAGCCATATTAAGAATTGTCATATTTGTAGGATAGCCTTGGGGCGTATTCTTATTTGGAAATAATTCTTTCTCATATATTTCCCTAACCCAGTGACTTCCTTGATATTTATCACTATTTCTAAGATATGCTGGGGTATAAGAGGTATTACGTAAGAATAGTGGGTCGATATGATAC
>CAZTVB010000255.1:0-4798 GCA_964616315.1 uncultured Rikenellaceae bacterium | reverse complement strand
ATTCAAACATTTTGATATTCCAACCCCTCTCTCTAATAAAGTTAGATTAAAAATTTCTTTAAAAATTCTTTAACTGTTACTTCAACATATATTATTTAAATATTCTGCTTAACTAAAAAATGTAAAGCCAACTATAATAGGCATCACAAGTTTTGTAATTATTTTTTTTAATCGTTTGAGCATACCTAAATTTATTTATTCAAATGCGCTTACAACGGCATATTATTTGTGCTAAAATCCACATAAACCTAAAACCTATTATTATGAAAAATTTAATTCTTATTTTTTTATGCATCATTACCCCTATATTTGGGAACTGCCATAACGATTATAAAAAAATTACTTATGCCTCTAATAATGCATTTCAATCGCCAAACCCTAATTTAAATCTATTTACAATCACATACCACCAATGGTCAGATCACAACGCTTTCATATTAAGCAAGAGTCCTATAATAACTGGTTATGGAATATACAGTGACTCCTTGTCAAAAGCATACCAAGGAAAAACTTTTTATGAATATAATGGTGAATACTATGCAATTGAAAGTTGGGCCGATTACTATTACTGGTTTACAAAGAAGTATGCTTTTATGTTTAAAAATCCTCAATTATATGAACTTTATTATTTATCCAACAACGATTATTCGATGGCATCCTACATAGCAAGTGATAATTTCCTAGGAGAAAGATACCCATCGTTGATTAGGATAGATTTTCTAGATTCAAAAGTAGAGTCAAACCGGCTTTCAGACGACAGAAATCTTGCAATGGATACAAAAGAGCAAACAAAACTAAAATCGAAGATTGACAAAGATTTCATTAAACAAAATTATACTAAAGAAACTAAAACGGAGAACGTACAAACAATAAACAATACGACAAGTAATCATATGAATGAAAATCAGGATGTTATAATAATAAATAATCGAAACGAACTTAATACAGACAAACCAAGTAAGCCAACAATAAACAAAATCAAATAAAAAGTTGTTTCATATATTAAAAAAAGCAATTCTCTTGATGAGAATTGCTTTTTTTATTCATTCTAGCCTATTATTCTAATCTTCTTCTGAAACACCTCGCCTTCATCATCCACAAGGGTTAGAGTGTATGTGCCTGGTTGTGGAGATACCAACATTTCGTGTGTTCCCCTTGTTTTTCCCAGAAAAACATCATTTAGGTGCCAGTAAATAGTAGCATTTGGGTTACGGTGTGTTGCTTTCCAAATACTATGTCCTTTAGTTTTATTCGCTTCGCGAGGAATATAGATGTCTGCGCCAGCGTAAGGGTAAATTAGCGCAATGTTTGGAAGTTTATCGTTGGCTTGGGCGCATCCTTTTCTGAATGGTGGCAATTTTTTGTAATCAGCGTGAAGTTTAGAGTAAAACCATTCCTGCGCTGGAGGCAGCACAAACCAACTGGTTTCAACCATCTCCTCCTGCTTTGCACAGCCTAACGTCAACCTATTCTTCTGGTCTTTGTCAACATATATTTTATGGTGATAAGTGCACGGTAAAGTTTTGGTTTTTACTGTAGGAATGTACTCTGTAATTGTATCAACACAATTCTCCGATGCTAGTAGTCCACTTTGTTTGCAGGTTATAACCGATTTTAAATCGAACCAAGGCGGAGTAAACCAATTGGAGGTTGGCAATAACGAGAATATATCGAACATAACAGGTGCAGCTGCAGCAACGCCAATCAAATCGGCACGACCCTCGCCATCAGCGTTTCCAACCCAAACAGCAACGGTATAGTCCGATGTAACCCCAATTGCCCAAGCATCGCGGAAGCCGTAACTTGTACCGGTTTTCCACGCAATCCGCTGCGACGAAATGAAATGTCGCCAAGCACCATCTTCGCCAGGACGATTTGCCTGTGTTAACGCCTCAAGCGTTAAGTATGCTGTGCCAGAACCAATGCCGTTACAGTTGAATATCTGCTTAACTTTTGCGGTACTATCCAGTTGATACCTTAGCGCGATAGCGCTGTTCTGTTCACCTCCCGCATTTCGGCCGAGTGCAGAGTATATTCCAGCAAGTTCCCACATGCTAGCCTCGGCACCTCCCAGAATAATTGAAAGTCCATAGTGACTAGGTGGCTTGTTGATACTTGTTACACCCATTTGCTGCAGGTTGTTATGGAACTTTTCAATTCCATACTGCCTTAAAAGATTAACCGACGGAACGTTGAGCGAGCGCGATAGAATTTCGTTGGCAGAAACCATTCCTTCGAAAGTTTTGCTGAAATTTTGAGGTGTAAAATCGGAGTAGGCAACTGGAACATCGTTTACAAGTTGACGAGGTAAAAGCAATCCCTCGTTTAGCATAAATCCATAAAGAAATGGTTTTAGCAAACTACCATAGCTTCGTTTCGATTTTATAATGTCAACTCTCGATGAGTTCTCTGGTTTGTCGGACAGAATGTTTCCTATGTAAACCAACACCTCGCTGTTTCTATTGTCTATTACCATTGCAGCCATATTCCTTATACCATTGGCCATAAAATGTCTATGGTAACGCTGTGCGATGCCGTAGGCATTATCGTACAATCGTCTATCGATGGTCGATTTAACCATCTTGCCTTTAAGTCCGTCGTGAATGCAGCGGATTAGCAGATGTGTTGCATCCTGTGGTAATTCATTGGCTGGATTTGGAGCAGGTTCAAGTAACGCCAGCTGGTAGGTTTCATCATCTATATAGCCCTTGCTTTTTAACTTTGCTAATAAACGATTCCGCTTTTCGATAAGAAGATTTTGGTTTCGACCCGGGAATATCAAGCCAGGAGCGTTTGGTAGAATTGCCAATGTGGCGGCCTCTGCCCAACTGAGGTTGTTGGGACTTGTCCCAAAATATCGCCACGCAGCGGCATCCAAACCAACCACGTTTCCTCCGAATGGTGCTTGCGATGCGTATTTGGCTAGAATGGTTCGTTTTGAATAGGAGAACTCTGTTCTAACCGCCAAAAACATCTCGATACCTTTTTCGTAGAACGTCCTTGGTTTACCTCGTCTTGATAGCCGAACAAGTTGCATTGTGATTGTGCTTGCTCCACTAACAATTTTTCGTGCCTGAATATTCTGATTTGTAGCGCGCACTACTGAAATTGGATTTACGCCAAGATGGTATCGGAAGTAAGCATCCTCGAACTGCGTAAGGCAAATGGCGAATTTTTCTGGTACCGTATCTACCTCGGGGAATTGCCACATTCCCTCGTCGGATACTGTTGCCGATAACAAATGTCCGTTTCTGTCGAGCAGAACGGTTGATGTTGTGTTTTTAAATCTAACTGGTGGAACCAATAAAAAGGCTAGCAGGAGTAGGACTCCTGCCAGCACTATTTTGTGTTTTGTTTTGATGTTTTTGAAATGCATTACCAAAATCGAAAATATAGATTTCTCGCTTTCGTTCGAAATGACAACCTAGATTGTTCCTTGTCATGCTGAGTTTGTCGAAGCATCTATATTAAGACTCCAGACAGAACTCAGAATGACAAAGATAAATTTATTCCACAACAACCCAACCACCCTTTTGTGCCGCGGCAATGGTGTTATCGTACATTGCCTCGCAGTATGGGCCAGGCATATAGTACTTACCAGCGTAAGTTGCGGTTAACTTAAGGGTGAATTTCTTGCTAGTGTTTGGTCGTAGGCTGAAATATGTGATAACCCTATCGTCGCGAATATCCTGATAATCGAAATTCATCTTAGATTGGTCGGCCGATTCCTCGAAACGGGCATTCTGAATCTCCCATCCCGAAGGGAAAATCTGCGTTAATGCCATCTCCTTCAGCTCGCCACGAACACCTGGGTTGGTAATTGTTACCTCGCAGGTAAAGTCGGTTCCTTTTTTCAGATTAGCCGGATTCAAAGTAGTGCCATTGCTAGCAATATAGCTAACGGTCATGTTGATATTATTTTCGAAAGTTTTTTCCTCGCCTTGTTCTGGAATACCTTTCATAACAATACTTGCATAAACTGGATTCTTTGCAGAATTGCTGAACTCAACACTATTCTTGCCATCGGCAATGGCCATTTGGTCGCGAGCAACAGGCTTTTCGCTCGATATCGATTTAGAGTTACCGTTTAAGTTATACTTCAACTTAACGTTATCGCCTTTGCCTTTGCCAATGCTCATTCTGGAAAGTGCCATAAGTGTAACGGCAGTTTCCTGCGTACTCATCCAAGAGTTGCTCGATAAAGCCTTGCTTAACTCAATGGCTATAGGATATGCCTTTGAATCCTGTTTCAACAGCAGCATTGTTTCAAGGACAATACCTTTATCGCGATTGCTTGAACCATAGGTGTAACTTAACTCATGGTAGTAGTTGATTGTTAAAGGAACATTCTCAACAATTGCCTCTGCAGTTTCGGTTTGTCCAATTAGCGCATAGGCAGCAGCCAAACGCATCTTGGCAACCAATCCAAGTTGTTGTTCTTTCAACTTATTCATTGCGCCAATCTCTGGTTTCTTAGCCAAAGCAAGGGTGTAAAGCCTGTAAGCCTGCATCAACTCATTGTTGTAGTACTGATTATTTTGATGGGTGTAACTTCTAGCAGCCTTACTTTGATAGCTAATCCAGTTCGATATCATTCCTTGAGGAATGTCGTAGCCCTTATCCTGAGCCTCTACCAAAAAGTGTCCAACATAGCTCGTGCTCCAATCATCGCCATACATATATGATGGCCAGTAGCGGAAGCTACCATCGTTATTCTGGAAACGAGACAGTTTCTTAATCGCTTCGGAGATGAAGTAATTTGTATTCTGTTGCTGTTCCGATGTCAACTCAACAAGTT
>CAZTVB010000254.1:0-4811 GCA_964616315.1 uncultured Rikenellaceae bacterium | reverse complement strand
ATGTGAACGTGGGTTGAACCAGGTGATAGATTTGTACTGTAAATAAAATTGATTTTTACGGAACTAAAAACCCTGCAAAGTTTATTTTGCAGGGTTTCCTATTTATTCAATTCTTGTTTTATATGATATTAAGTTTTTCCGATATTGTAGATTCAATTTCTTGCAAATTGAAAGGCTTTTGAAAATACTTATCAATTAGTCCTGTCTTTAATGCTTTGTCAATCTCTGGAGTAATATCGTAACTTGTAAGGATGTAATAATGGATATTTGAGTAAAGTTCTTTAGCCCTTTGAATAAACTCTATACCATTCATGCCGGGCATCTTCATATCGCTAATTACAACATCAATATTAGGATTCTTCTCAATTATATTTAAGCCCGCATAACCCGATTCCGCTGTGATAATTTTATACTTTTTTTCGAAAATTTGACTGAAAAGGAACAGGTTAATGGGTTCATCGTCAACGTATAGTATGGTAATTTCTGATTTCATGGCGTTGATTATTTAGAAGTTTTCGAATTCATTGTCGAGCAAATTAACTCCCGATTTAGTCTTCAAGGTTTTTTGTTGATTGGTTTTGCTATATTTAGCCGAAGGTTTAATCTTTTTGCTATTAGTTGCAGCGTTATTCTTCTCTACTTTATTTCCAACATTGAAGTATGCGGTAATTTCGTTAAGTTGTTCTGCTTGTTTTGCTAATTCCTCTGCACTTGAGGTTAGTTCCTCGGCCGATGCTGCGTTTTGCTGTGTAACTGCATTTAGTTGTAGAATAGCGCTGTTAATTTGGTTTGAACCAGATTTTTGCTCGTTGCTCGATGCTGTAATCTCCTGAACCAAGCGAGTTGTTTTTTCAATAGAAGGAACTGCCTCTGCTATTTTTTTACCTGATTGTTCGGATAGACTGTAACTTTCGTTGGCTAAATTCACAATTTCGTCCGCTGCCTTTTTGCTGTTTTCTGCTAGTTTTCTTACTTCTGCGGCAACTACTGCAAATCCCCTTCCGTGCTCCCCTGCTCTTGCTGCTTCAACTGCTGCATTTAAGGCTAAAAGATTTGTTTGGAATGCGATGTCGTTTATTATTTTGATTTTTTCCGATACAAGCTTGTTTACTTCTAACGCTTTTGTTGCACCGCCAGCAACCATTTTTATTCCGTCTAGCATTTCCTTTGCCATGCTTTCGGCAAGTTGTGCGTTTTGGTAATTTTGGTCGATATTGGCAACCATTTGCTCCATGGATGACGATATCTCCTCAACTGACGATGCTTGTTCGTTAGCACCCTCCGCGATTTGTTCCGAGGTATTGCTGAACTGCTCACTCGATTCTGCTAAGTTATTTGCTCCTGAAATAACTTCCGATAGAATACTATTTAGGTTTTCTGTAAGTAATTTAATAGAGTTATTTAGAACTCCAAGTTCGTTTTCAATTGTTGTTTCTTCAATTTGAATATTCAAATTGCCCTCGCTAAGAACTTTAACGTTGTTAATAGCTTTCTCAAGAGGTTTTCTTAGAATTTTATTAATATAAGCATATAGTATAATTCCAACACCAAAACTTATGGGTAGTGAGATTAACGATGATAAACCTATAGCGCCTTTAAGATAGGTTGAATAGCCCACAAACAGTGTAAATGCAACTGTTAAGAAGCTGAATTTAAACATAATTGATTTTTTGAAAATTACCTTAAGGATAAGGTAAGCGGCAGGTATACAGCCTAGCATTATTATACCTTGTAATAGAACTTCGTTCATGGCAGTATGTTTTAATGGTTAATATTCTAATTTTAGTTTGAGGCTAACATCCCCTTATGCTAAATGTAAAACATTTACCGTGCCGAAGTTTGTAATTAAATGATAATGAATAATATGATTATAATTTTGTTGAATTTGCAAAAGCTTTAAAATACGAAATATCGTATATGTATGATATTTCGTATTTATTCTGGTTTGTTTATACCAAGTTTTTTTATTCGTGAGTCGAGGGTGTTCGGATTGATATCGAGCAGCTCTGCTGCGCCATTTTTACCTCTTATTTTCCAGTTGGTAAACTTTAGGATTTTTGTGATATACTGTTTTTCATTTTCGTCGAGCGAGATTATTGCCGCATTTTCTGGATTACCATTTTTTTGTGTGTTAAAGGAAAATTCCACCTTGAGCTTTGTTCCAGTGCTAAGTATATGTGAACGCTCAGTAATATTTTCGAGTTCGCGAATATTTCCGGGCCAATCGTATTCCATTAGTTGTTTTAAATCGGAAGATGATATGGTGTTTATGTTTTTATGGGTTTTGCGGTTTAGTTTTTCAATAAAGTAGTTAATAAGTAGCGGAATATCTTCTTTTCTTTCGCGTAAAGGGGGAACATTTATGGGCAGAACATTTAGACGGTAGTATAAGTCCGACCTAAAATTTCCTTTTCTAACTTCTTCGTCAAGGTTTCGGTTTGTTGCAGCAATAACTCTTACATCAATTTTTGTTGGTTTGTTGGAGCCAAGTCGTTCCACCTTTTTCTCCTGTAAAACTCTCAGTAATTTTGATTGGAGCAACAATGGTAGTTCTCCAATTTCGTCCAGAAAAATTGTGCCGCCATTTGCCATTTCAAATTTACCATACTTGGAGGTATTGGCGCCAGTAAACGCACCTTTCTCGTAACCAAACAGTTCACTTTCGATAAGCGTCTCTGGAATAGCCGCACAATTAACCTTAATGAATATGTTATTTTTCCTCTCGCTTAGTTGGTGTATTGCGTTTGCAAAAAGCTCCTTTCCTGTGCCTGTTTCGCCTGTGATTAGGACTGTGGAGTCCGATTTTGCAATTTTTGAAAGTAGGCTCAACGAGTTTCTAAGAATTTTGCTTTTGCCAATAATTTCGGAGAAGTTATGGTTAGTAGATACCTCATTCTTAAGTTGAATATTTTCTTCGTATAGTTGATTTTTAAGTTTTTCTATTTCGATGTATGCGTCGTTAAGTATTCTGTTTTTTTCAATAAGGTTATTTAGCAGTTCAATACGTTGTTTCTTTAAATCGTACATAAAGAACGCAGAGTCTATAGTTTGCTTTAAATCATTAACATCGGCTGGCTTTAATAGGAAACGGTATATTCCGCCTTGGTTTATTGCATCGAGCATTGTTTGTTTGTCGTCGAATGCCGTTAAAATAATAATAATAGTATCGGGGTAGTTTTCAAAGACACTTTTTGCTAGTTCTAATCCTGTTGTTTCGGGCATTCTTTGGTCAGAAATTAAAACTGCATAATTATCTTTTTCCATCATTTCTAATGCAGTTCTTGCGTTTTCGGCAATATCAACCTTAAACCATTTTTTTAGAAGTGCCTGTATGGTTATAAGATTATTTATTTCATCATCAACATATAGCAGTTTTCTCATACCTCTTGTATTTGCGGCAATGTAATAACAAATTCAGTTCCTTTATTTGGTTCTGAGTAACAATGTATAGTGCCTTTATGTTCCTGGATAATTCTTTTTGTTATGGAAAGGCCTAGTCCTGTGCCTTTCCCAGGGTCTTTTGTGGTAAAGAAAGGGTCGAATATTTTGTTGATGTACTCAGGCTGAATTCCACCGCCTGAGTCCTTTATGTAAACAGATACCCCATTACTACTTATTTGAGTTTTTACAGTTATAGTTCCTTCGCTTTCGATGGCTTGTATTGCGTTTATCAGAATGTTTAAAAATACCTGATGTAATTCACCCTCTTTAGCAAGAATTACTGGAGGTGTATCGGAATATTCCTTAGTTATTTCAATCCTTTTTTTATACTGATTGTAAAGCATTGCTAAAGCGTTATCTAAAATTTCATTCAAATTACATTTTACTAATGACGACTCATCCTTACGGCTATACTTATTTAGACTTTTTACAATGCCTGTAACTCTTTGTATTCCTGTGTTTATTGCCTCAAATAATGGCTTAAGAGTTTCAATGTTTTCAGGTGAATTATCCACTAAAAAGTTTTCAATGGCCATTGCTCCGTTGTAGATGTAATTTATGGGATTATTAATTTCGTGAGCAACACCTGCCGTTAATACCCCAAGCGAGGCCATTTTCTCGGTTTGGATAAGTTGTTCCTGAGTTTCCTTTAACTTTTCGAGTGTTAATGAAAGATGCTCACGTTGTGTGTATAGCTCTTCGTTTGTTGCTCTTAGTTCTTCGTTGGAAGCTTCTAATTCTTCGGTTCTCTCTTTAACCAGGAATTCCAATTGTTCATTATATTTTTTGAGTTCTTCCTCTAAGTGTTTTCTGTCTGTAATATCGATTGATGTTTGCAGAAAACCATTCTGACCATTAAAAGTGACAATTTGTGCAGAAAAAAGCATAAAAAATTGCTCGCCTTTATGGTTTAATACGTTGGTTTCAAAGTTTTTAATGATACCTGTATTTTTAAATTGCTGAAGGGCTTCTTTTTCATCATCATAATCAGTAGTAATCCCAATCTCCTTGGCTGTTTTTCCAATTATGTACTCAACAGGTTGGGCTGCATATTTTGAAAAAACATTGTTTGCAACAAGTATTTTTCCTTGCAAATCGCTTAGTGTTATAGATATTGGCGACGACTCTATCAGTGTTTTAAATAGCTCTCTACTTTGTAGAACCTCTTCTTCTGCTTTAATTTTATCTGTTTCATCGGTGATAAGCGATAGCAGTACTTTTCTTCCATTAAGTGTAATGGTTTCAGCAGACCATTTAGCAATTATTCTGTGGCCCGATTTTGTTATAAAATCTACTTTTTCATCTTTTATAAAACCATCTATTTTAAGTTTTCTTATATCAAATCTAGCCTGCCATTTTATATTATTTAA
>CAZTVB010000253.1:0-4854 GCA_964616315.1 uncultured Rikenellaceae bacterium | reverse complement strand
GGCCCACATCGACCGGCTATTCGACCCATTCTTCACCACAAAAAGCGAAGAAAAGGGAACTGGCCTAGGATTATCTATATCCTATGGCTTTATCAAAGATATACTAGGTGAAATTAAAGTAGAAAGTGTTGAGAATGAATACACGGTTTTTGAAATATCAATACCCAAAGAATAACAATATACTATGGAGAAGTTAAAAATACTAGTGCTCGATGACGAAAAGGTTTTTAGGGAAGAAATAAAAGAGTTCCTCGAAAACGATGGATTTGATGTACTCATGGCGGCAAAACCCTCAGAGGCATTCAGTATTTTTACCGAAAATGAAGTTGATATACTAATTCTTGACCTCAGACTACCAGAGATGGATGGTTTGGAAGTACTTAAATCTGTAAAAGTTCAATATCCCGAGGTTGAAGTGATTATGATAACTGGTCATGGCGATATGGATGCGGTAATACAGGCCATGCGACACGGAGCCGTTGAATTCTTTCCAAAACCATTCCGACTGCTCGATATGCGAGCTGCAATTCAGCGTACAAAGCGATACATTAATCTACACACAGAGTTAAAAGAGATAAGTCAAACATACTCGTTAGTTTCAAAAGAACTTATAGAAAGCGTCGGTAATGAAATCCTAGGAAAAACTCCTGGTATAAATCAGGTTATAGAACTAATGAGTAAAGTTGCCAAAGCCGACAACACATCGGTTTTAATTACTGGCGAAAGCGGTACTGGCAAAGAGCTTGTTGCCAGAGGAATACACTATTTAAGCGACAGGAAAAAATCATATTTCTACGCCGTGAACTGCTCTGCAATCCCCGATACTCTTTTCGAAAGCGAATTTTTCGGTCACAAAAAAGGCTCCTTTACTGGTGCAAACGAGGATAAAGCGGGTTGGTTTGAGATTGCACACGGAGGAACACTTTTCCTCGACGAGGTTGTGGAAATGCAACCAGCCATGCAGAGCAAACTTCTTAGGGTTTTGGAGGATAGAAAAGTACGACGCATAGGCTCTAGCGTGGATATTCCTGTAGATGTAAGAATAATTGCTGCAACCAATCAGGATATAAACAAATTGCTCGAATCTGGTAGGTTTAGAACAGACCTTTACTACCGATTAAACTCCTTTGAGATTAAAATTCCACCATTACGCGAACGTAAAGAGGATATCCCAATACTATTGGATTATTACGTTAAGTTGCTATCGCAACGATTAGGAAAAAAAATTAACGGCATCGACACCGCGATTTCGCGTATTATGATGTCGTACAATTTTCCCGGAAATGTTAGAGAATTACGCAATATGGTTGAAAGAGCCATTATTCTTTGTGATGGAAACAAGTTAACCCTAAAAAACTTCACAGGCTTGACTCCCTCCTCGGAGCAAACTTCACCAACATCAACCATTGGCGAGGAAATATTCGATTTGGACTTGATTGAGAAAATTGTGATAATGAAAGCCCTTGAAAAGACAGGATATAAAAAAGCAGAAACAGCACAACTATTAAACATTACCCGACAATCGCTTGATAGAAGATTGGAGAAATATGAAATCAACATGTAAATAAATCATAAATACCATGATTATGGGGCAGAATATTGACAAGAATTTTGGTGACGATTTATTTAAATCAATTGGCCACGAAACAAGAACATTACTTAATTCAATAACTGGGCCTATTGAGATTATTCGCATGTATAGCGATGATTCACGTTTAATTGAACCTTTGAAAATACTTGAATTAAGTGCTTACCGATTCGAGAAATTTTCGCTTAGAGCACTATTAATTTCAGACATCCTATCGTCAAAAGGGAAAATAGATATTAATGAATTTGATATTGTAGATTGTCTAAAACATATAATATTGGAACTTGACGATTTTTTGATTTTTTATAAAATTCAAATTAATCATCAAGATTTGGAGGACGCTAGGTTTGTGAAGGGGAATTCAAACTTCATTTTTCAGTGCTTAGAAGTATTGCTTGAACATTCGCTTCAAATAACTCCACAAGACTCTGTTATTCATATTAGTGGGTTGAATATTCCTAATGGGCTTTTTAGTATTACTATTCCCGACAATGGATTTCTTACCAAAAAATTTAATGAAATTGGCAGTTCAGAAAGTTTACCAACAGAAATTGACCTTGCATTCTTTGTGTTAGCAACTTCAAATCAACAAAATATTGCCTTTAGATTCGAGTCCACAGAAAATAAGTCTATTGCATACGTTTTTACCAAGTAATCGTAGCCATGAACGATAAAACGCTACAGTTTATTCTTAACCTTTTCGCTTACATTGCAAGGAATAGCGACAAGGAGCTTATTAAACTAGCTGAAGTATACGTAGAGCAATTCTTTGGTAGAATTTTTGGACAGAAAATAGCGAAAACTCAGAAAGATTCTTTTGCAGTATTAGTTGATACTTACAAACATTCAGATGTAGTTTACAATTACAGACTCGTTTCTCGGATTATCAATGATGAGTTACCTAAAAGTCAACGTTTGCAGTTGCTTAACTACATACTTGAGTATATGTTTTTTATTCAAAAGAACGACATACTCCATTCACACGACAGTGAAACTTACAACTTCATATTTGATGTGGCTAAATCGTTAAAAATTTCAGAGGAAACATTCTTGAATTGTAAAAAATTTGTGACTGATGAATTTTACGATATAACCGATAAACATAACTTAGTATACGCAAAACAGGAGAATCCAAAAATAACTGGGGTAAAATTTCTTCAGTTGGATAAGGTAAGCGGATACTTTATTTTCTACAATTTTGAAGAGACCTCAATCATACTTTTTAAATATTTTGGTTCGGAAAACACAACACTTAATTCCCAAATAATTTTCCCCAGAAAAACTTATGCATTCAATAGTGGTGGTGTTATTACACGGTCTGGAGCACCATTAATTTACTACAGTGATGTTATTAATAAAATAAAGGGCGTTGACGAAATTCAAGAAATTGAAATAATAGTTAAAAATGTAAACTTTAACTACACCAATTCCAGTTTTGGCATTCAAAATTTAAATTTTATTGCTAAAACTGGCGAATTAATTGGAGTATTAGGCGGTAGTGGAGTTGGCAAATCTACGCTTTTCAACATTCTTAATGGAAATTTTTCACCCCAAAAAGGCAGCATTAAGTTTAACGGATACGAACTTCAATCCAATAAAAATATAATACAACATTATATCGGTTTTGTACCTCAAGATGATTCTCTATTTGAACGTCTAACGGTTTACGAAAATCTATTCTACACGGCAAAACTCTCCTATACAAGTTTACCAGATGAAGAAATTCAAAATCTGGTTAACGGTAAACTCTCAGAATTTGGACTTTGGGGTATTCGAAATCATCGTGTAGGAACTCCTTCCCAGAGAAAAATTAGCGGAGGACAGAGAAAAAGGTTGAATATTGTTTTGGAGATTATTCGTAATCCTAAAGTTATTTTAGTGGATGAACCCACATCCGGATTATCCTCTTCGGATTCGTATAAAATTATGATGCTGCTTAAAGAGCAGGTTCAACAAGGATGTCTTACCATTGTTAACATTCATCAACCCTCCTCTGATATTTATAGATTATTCGATAAAATTCTTATTCTCGATGAAGGAGGTATAATGATTTATTATGGTAATCCTATTGAAGCAATAAAACACTTTAAGTCAAATGACCACCGTATTGATTTTGATGTAGCAGAGTGCTTTGCGTGTAAAAACATCCGTTCTGATGAGATTTTTGACATTATTGAGGCAAAAAAAGTGGACGAGTTTGGAATAATTACGGATGTCCGAAAATTGACGAGTAAAGAATGGAGTGAAAAATTCATTGGCAATATTAAAACTAACTCTAAACGCAATCTGCCAAATATTGATATAACCAAAACAAAGTACACTAAACAGCTACGAATATTTCTTCAAAGATTTACATTAAGTAAGCTTCGCGATATTGAGTTTTTTGCTTTTGCTATGATGATTCCTACTGTACTTTCTATGGTAATTGCATTCTACTGCAAGTACTTTTCAACTAACGATTTAGGAAACTATGAATACTCTTTTTACGACAACACGAATATCCCTATATTCTTTTTAACAAGCATAATTGCCAACATCTTTCTGGGAATGATTCAGACATCCGATTCTGTAATAAAGGATGTTAACATCAATAAACGAGAACATTTTCTATTTTTAAGAAAATCGGCATACTATAACTCTAAAGTTATTTTCTTCTTATTGTTAAGTCTACTACAATCATTGATTTATACATTGATTTCTGTGACAATTATTGAGTTGAAGGGAATGACCCTTGAGTTTTGGCTTGTACTATTTCTTATGAGTATAATTGGCAACATATTAGGCTTGCTAGTTTCAACAATATTTAAATCGATATCGGCCGTTTATCTAATCGTTCCATTTTTGATTATCCCTCAAATTATTTTTTGTGGTATTACAATCCCATTCGATAAACTAAACTATAGGGTTACTAATTCGGAATTTGTTCCTTTAGTTGGAGTGTTCACTCCATCAATGTGGGGAGTTGAAGCATTGCTCGTTAAACAATTCAAAGACAATGAGTATCAAAAGCACTTTTTCAACATTGAAATGGTTGAAAGTCAAACTAGAATAGCGACACAAAGTTTAATCCCTAAGATTTTCAAGATTATTGATGAGGTAAAAAGGGAGCCAAACGATACAATCCTAAATCAGAAACGAATAAACCAAATTAAATCTGGCCTAAAACAACTGAATTCTTCTCAAAACCTTTTATCATATTATACTGATTTTGAGAAGAGTAATTCTTTTGATTTTAAGAACACAGAAACATTCCTTTCCAAAAAAAA
>CAZTVB010000252.1:0-4861 GCA_964616315.1 uncultured Rikenellaceae bacterium | reverse complement strand
TAGTTAATCAAAGGTAAGAAACCGTAGTTGTTTGAGTAATCAAGCATCTGCTGAATGTAGTTCTCAGGATACTCAACCTTAATATCAACAATCTTATCGCCTTCCATTACTGGAACAAGTTCTGGATTTAAAAATCCGCCGTAAGGTGCAAGCTTTAACTTGTTGAAACGGTCTAGAACTTCTCTGTGAAGTTCAGGGTTGATTTGAACTGCATAGGTTTCAACCATCTTTTTGCCAGCTTCGTAATCGCCTGTCGATTTGATTCTTTGGATTTCTTTTAGCAGTGTGCCAAACAGATTGCGAAGTTTAGCGTAGTCGTTAATTACAAAGTAGGTTTTGTCATCGCTGGTTTTCTTCTCAATAACATTATCGGCTTTGCCATTCTCATAGCACCAGCTAGCAATTAGCTGACGGTTACGCATATGCGCTTGCTCAATGGTTTTACCAAACTCAATTCTGGTTAGCTGGGTCATTAAGCCGTTACGGATATAGTTGTTATACTCTGCTTTTGCAACATCTAAAGTTGGCATAATGCCAATCTCAACCATCTTTTGGTCCATCATATAGTAAAGTGCGAATAAATCGGCACGTGCTTCCTCTAGTGGCGAACCGTAATTTTTAAGTTCGTCGCCTTTAACACCTTCGGCCAATTGACCCGAGCCGTGACCTAAACATTCGTGTAAATCGGTGTGTAGGTTACCTGCAAGTGAACCGTGCTGCTTGCTTAGTTCAATCTCCTCGGGCGACCATGCGAATTCTTCCATAAAACCGTTGCCTTGAGCGGCCTGGTCGTATGCGTAGGTAATATTATCCATTGTAACCGATTTTGAACCGTGGTACTTACGAATCCAATCGGCATTCGGAAGGTTAATTCCAATAGGAGTTGTTGGGTAGCAATCTCCACCAAGTTGTGCAACAGTGATAACCTTTGCGCTAACACCTTTTACCTCTTTTTTCTTGAACTGCTCATCAATAGGAGAGTTGTCCTCGAACCATTGTGCATTATCGCCAATTATAGTAGTACGACGAGTAGCCTCAAGATTCTTAAAGTTAACCACTGCTTCCCAGCTCGATTTGTATCCCATTGGGTCGCCGTAGTTCTCAATAAAGCCGTTCACAAAGTCGATGTGTGAGTTAACGTCGCTAACCCAAAGTACATTGTACTCGTCGAATTTTTTCAAATCGCCACTCTTGTAGTACTCAATAAGTGTATTAATAATGTTACGTTGATGTTCATTTTCAGCAACAGTTGCAGCTTTTTCTAACCAGTAAACTATTTTTGCGATAGCCGCTCCGTACATTCCATCAATTTTCCAAACTTTTTCAATTACCGTTCCATTCTCCTTAACTAGTTTGGAGTTTAAACCATAGGAAATAGGAGTTGTATCTTTAGGGTTCATCATTTTTGAGTAGAAATCCTCTACCTCTTTTTGAGTTACGCCCTCGTAATAGTTACAAGCCGATGTTGCAACCATATCAACTCCTGCATCTTGGTTAACACGTTTTGTTGCAACATTTGGGTCGAATAGGATAGGCGTGAGGTTTGTAATAATCTCATCGGTAGAACCCAATGTGGTGTTGAATTTCTCGGCAGGAGTGTTTTTTACTAGTTCAGCAAAATATTCCTGAGTAAATTCAGGTTTGAATTTATCGTTTGAGTAGTGATGATGAATGCCGTTTGAGAACCATACACGTTTTGTATAAACCATAAACTGTTCCCAGTTGGCGTTATTTCTATCGCCTGTGTAGCCATTGTAAATGCTTTCGAGCACTGAGCGTACAGTTAAGTTGTACTTGTAGTTTTGATCCCAAATAATATCACGGCCACATTTAGCCGCCTCGCTAAGGTAGTAAACAAGAACCTTTTGGTTTGGGGTAAGCGAATCAAACTCTGGAATTTGATAACGCATAATACGAATATCGGCAAATTGGTCCACTTGCCACTTGAAAGGAGTTGTTTCCTTTTCGGTTTTACAGCTGGTTAATGTTAATCCAGCAGCAGTCGCTGTAAGCAAAATCATTGTTTTTATATTCATCGTTATTTTATTAAAGATATGTAATACAAAACTTTACTACAAATATTTATTGTTTGCAGTGAACTACAAATTTGGCAATAATTTCCCTAAAACTAAAGGTTAGAGTGATTTTCCTGCAGAAGGTTTATAGATGAAACTAGGTTCTTTTATCTCCACAGGAGCATCAACAGGCTTAGGCTTTTCACGGCGAGGATTTCGTAAATCTAAATCGCGAACGTAAATCCATTTTCCATTCTCCAACTTAAATCCATCGAACGAGGAGTCGGGTCCGTAGAATTGAAAATCGCCCAGATACTCAGGTTTGGAAGGGGAGAGGTGGTCGAAAATTATCATTTGCTGCTCGGCAATATATCTCAGAGAAAAAACGGCTCTTGCGGAGAACTCAAAAACAATTCGCGATAGCATCATCTTATTATCAATATTGAAAACAGGCAATCCGAAAACAGGATTTTCATTGCTATCGAACGAAAGAACTTCAATAATCTTTTTTGATGTGAAAAGATTATTAAAATCGAATCCGAGTAAAATATAGTGAGTTTGTGAGTTGATGTTTATATCGACTATTTGGTAGTAAAGTCCTCCTAACCAGTTTTCTGGATTTAACCTTTCGTTATTGGGGTCTTTTACATTCTTTCTGCTATCAATTAAGTTATGCAGAGTAATGCTCCCGTCGTTTTTTCTAACTTGAATGAATCCAAAGTATTGATTTAAGCCAGCCGATTGTGGCAAATTCCAAGTAAAAACTCTTACTCTTTTATCGTTGGATGTTAGTTTGCCTATGCTTTTTAGCGAGTCGAAAGGGTAATCCATTGAGCCGTTCATCATCAGCGTTTGCTCAAAAGTTTTTTTGAATTGAGTGTTCAACGAATCTTTTACCGAAAAACTTGTCTCCTTGACTATTGACTTAAGCAACGATGACAAAATTTCCTCCTGCTTAACAAATGAATTGTCAGGACTATTTTGTGCAAATAATCCTGAGAAGAATAATGAATATCCAAAAACTAAAACCAATCTCTTCAAACTCATAACATCAAATCTCTTAATTCTAAATTATCAATTACTCATTATAAATTACCCTTTAATTTCATCCAGCCCTTTAACAATCAACTCTGCAGCCAATCGGCACTCCTCGTCGGTTATCGTTAACGGTGGCGATATCCTGAACGAAGTATCACAGAACAAAAACCAGTCCGTAATAAATCCTTTTTCTACCCCAAACTTTACAAGTTTTATCATTTTATCGAAACTACCTAATTCTAATGCCATTAATAGACCTTTGGAGCGCACTTCTTTTACTAATGGATGCTTTTCCAATATTTCTCTGAAGATTTTCTCCTTTTTACTAACGGTGTCAATTAAGTTTTCGTCTATAATCACATTAATAGATGCCAATGCTGCTGTACACGATACTGGATGACCTCCAAAAGTGGTAATATGTCCAAGAACAGGGTTGTTGGTTAGGCTCCACATAATCTCTTTGGATGCAATAAATGCACCTAATGGCATTCCACCTCCAAGAGCTTTTGCGAGGACAAGAATATCGGGAGTGACATTGAAATTCTCAAAAGCAAACATTTTTCCTGTTCGTCCAAGTCCTGTTTGGATTTCGTCGAAAACCAGCATAGCGCCAACTTTTGAGCAACGTTCTCTTAGTTGACTAAGGAAATTATCTTTTGGAAGAACAACGCCTGCTTCGCCCTGTATTGGCTCAACAATAACGCAGGCAGTTTTGCTAGTAATTTGGCTTAATTGTTCAATATTGTTGTAATCCAAATGCCGAACATCTGGCAATAAAGGCCTGAAGGCCTGTTTGAACACCTCACCACCCATAATACTTAGCGAGCCCTGTGTGCTTCCGTGGTATGCATTCTTGAACGAGATAATTTCTGTCCTTCCAGTATATCGTTTTGCTAGTTTCATTGCCCCCTCAATAGCTTCGCTTCCTGAATTTAAGAAGTAAACGGAGTCTAATGATTTTGGTAAAAGACTTGCAAGCTTTGTGGCTAACTGCACCTGAGGATTTTGTATGAACTCGCCATATACCATAAGGTGCATATACTTATCAACCTGTTGTTTAACCGCATCAACAACCTTTGGATGGCTATGTCCCACATTACTAACGGAAACCCCTGATATCAAATCGAAATGTTTTTCACCATTTGGCCCAAAAAGATAAACCCCCTCGGCTCTTTCCACTTCAAGCATAAGGGGGGAATCAGATGTTTGGGCAACGTGGTTTAGGAATAGTTGCCTCTTACTTAGCATATTTAATACCTATTTATTAATTAAGTTAATTTCGCTTAGCAATTTATCGCGGTACGATTTTCCAATTGGAATTACCTTTTTACCATCGCTAGCCTTAATTGCTATTGCGTTATCCTCAATACTATCAATCCTACTCAAATTAACTATAAATGAACGATGAACCCGCTTGAATCGAACTATAGGAAGTTGATTCTCAATGGATTTCATTGTTAGGTGAATTGTGAATCTATCGTTGACAGTGTTTATAACAATGTAATTTTCAAGGGCTTCAATCCAAAGTATGTCGGTATACTTAACTCTGATTAAGGAGTTATTTTTCTTTATGAAGATTTCCTTCTCCTCGTCCATCGGTGAGCGTTGGTGGTTGATTTTTTCGTATACCTTGCTAACCGCTTTAAAAAACCTTGGGAAGGTAATTGGCTTAAGAAGATAGTCTGTTACGCTATGTTCAATTGCCTTTAATGCATATTTTTCTTTTGATGATATTATTATTACTTGCGGATTGCTTTGGTTTACCTCAAGAAAATCCATGCCAGTCATTTCTGGCATTTCCACATCAA
>CAZTVB010000251.1:0-4878 GCA_964616315.1 uncultured Rikenellaceae bacterium | reverse complement strand
TGGGCTCGGAGATGTGTATAAGAGACAGGATTAATACTTTTGACTAATTGCTGTTTTTAGTTGATAACCGTCGTAATGCCTCTTTCTTACTGTGATTTTCTTTGTACAAAAGAAACAGAAGAAATAGTAAAATTGTAAAGAAACCTATAAGGCCGTAAAGTATTATGTGCCTATTTCTTTCACGATTCTCAACTGATAAAACTTCGTGTTCTCTTTTTTGCAATTCGTATTCTGCTTGTAACTGTGTAATTTTTTCCAAAGACTCAGAATTCTGAAGGGAATCCTTTTGAGCAACGTATTTTTCAAGATAATTGAAAGCCAATTTGTAATTTGCTTCTTCCTTGTATGCTTGCACAAGGGTTTGGTAAAGGTTTACTATTATTTCTTTTTGGCCAATTTTTGTGGCTAGAGCCAATGATTGCTCTAATTCTTTTATTGCTAATTGACGCTTATTTTGTTTTAAATATACCATACCAATATTTTTAATGGTATTGCAGGTTCTTACAGGGCTATTTAGATACTCAAATGTTTCTAGCGCTTTTTTGTGGTAAAGCAATGCATCGTTGTACTGTTGTTTTTGGTAGAATAGCGAGCCAATATTGTCGTGTATTATTGCCACTCCTATTTGAATGTCGAGCGAATCGTAAATTTTTAGTGCTTTTAAGTAATTGCGTAATGCTTCGTCGTATCTAGAAAGTTCCATGTTTGCACTGGCAATATTATTTGCAGCACCAGCAACTGCTCTGGGGTTTTTTAGTTGTTCATTTACCTTAAGGTACCTTTCGAAATAATTTATAGCCTTGGCGTAATTCTCTCTATAAAAGTAAATTTGACCAATATTGTTTGAGACCATTGCAGAACCTTCGGCATCGGGTATGCCGTCAAATATTTCGAGCGCTCTAAAGTAACTCACTAGAGCATCGTCGTATTTGTTCCAATTGCGGTGTATTAAACCTATATCGTTGAGCACTCCAGCTAAATCTTTTTGCTCATTTAAGTCATAATATATTACTGATGCTTTTGTAAGGTTATCCAATGCTAAATGAAATTCCCCCATTTTTTGATAGCTATACCCAATCTGGTGATAAGAATCAGCTGTAAGTTTTGGCTGCTTGATTTTCTGTGAAAGGTCTAACGCCTTTTGCCAGTATTGTAGGCTTTTGTTGTAACTACTGTCAGAGTATGCTAAGGCTATTTTAGCAAGAAGGTTATAATGAGCCGTATCGTTTCTCTGATTATTTAGGGCGCTAATTAAACTATCAATACTCTGCGATTTTGATATACCCGAACAGAATACGAATACTATGGTCGATAGTTTGAACAATAACCTATTCATAATAAAATGGTTTTGCCATATTTCAAATGTACTAAAAATGAGACATAAAAAAAACCGAAGATTAATCTTCGGTTTTTTTATATTATGGATGAAGTTTAGTTATGAAAGGGGATTAGGACTAAACCAACAGAGAAAGGATAAACCTCGGGGCCTTTGTCTTTTTCAAAAAGTTGCACTGGGTAGTAGTTAGCATATAGCCTAATTGCTCTGTAACCCATACGTGCTGTAAACCCATAGCGGAAAGTAGCAATGTTAAAGTCGCCTCGGTTCTTGTCTTTACGCTTATCGCCATCATCGTATACAACCTTTGTGTGTGAACCAAGTCTTAATCCTCCTATTATACCCGCTGACATGTAAATTCTATGTTTTTTCTCACCAGTTGGAATTTGGAACTCTAACAATAGTGGCAAGGTGAGGTTTGTTGTGCTTAGCTTAGTTTTATCAACTCTGTAGTCAGCTTTAATGTATGTGCTATCCACCGTAGTAATTCCATCGGTTACTTGTAAACTGATTGGGTTTGAAAAATGGTAGTTGTTAAACTCTAGACCCATACCTGTTACAAGGCCAACCTTATCGGAGCCCAAACCTATGCTATACTGCATAAAGTTGATGTTGAAGTTCCATGAACGTGCTTGTTTAAGGTCTAGCCAAGCCAATTCGTTCTTAAGGTTCATAGATTGGTTCTTGTCCAAAAAACCGTTTATACCCATTTCAATACCCGACCAGTGCCCTTTGAAGCGTTTATTTTCCTTGAACTCATAAACAAAATCTTTCTTTTCATCAGGGAATTCAATAGTTGTCTTGTCGTCAGATTCAACAAATACAATCTTTTTCTTACCTAATCGAATAATTGCAGTATCGGACTTAACTTTGATTGTATCACCATTTTTTGTCACTATGTTTTCGTGAATGGTTGCATTTTTGATAATTACAGTTGATGTGTCCGATTGAGAATTTTTAATAGTATCAACTTTTTCCAGATTTCTTAATTCGTTTTCTTGATTTTGAGCAATCAATCCAACGCTACTCATAACGAGCATTCCTGCTAATAAAAAACTTTTCATAATTTTTGATTTTAAATGGTTTTACTTGCTTTGTTTTCCCGTATGACGTACAACCTTTGAGTTTGTTACAGGCTTACTCATCATTTTTGTTTTTTGTTGTGGAAAACGCAAGCAGACTGCTTTCTATGGATAGTTTTTTTAATTTCCCATCTTCATTTTTTTTAACCTCATACTCAACACCTAAAGAGTTAGCTACTTTTCTTAATCCTTGTTTGGCAATATCGGCTAAGGTGTACTCCTTTGTATTTCCGTAAACTTGGGGGGTTCCCTGTAAGGTTTTGTTATTTATCTCGTTAATTGTTGATATATGAGATGGCAAATCAAGTTTAGATGGAGATACCTGTGCAACAAGATTTAGTTTAGCAGGTAATGCTTGAATCGTTTCAAGATTTTGCTTCTCAATAGTAGTCAAGGTTTCTTGGCTAACATTTTGAGGTGATGATTTATCAACTTTTGGACTAATTATTACATTCTTGTTGGTATTATTCATATCAGTCAGCGACAGGTTCTTCTCCATGGAATTATTGTCTTTCGGATTCAGGTTACTTTGTATTGCGCTTGGCTGATTTTCGGCTATAGTTTTAATTGATTTTTCAAAATCCAAAGCGGCATATACTCCTAGCATAATGGCTACAGAGGCTGCTGCTCCCATTACAATTCTAAAAGTCGATCTACGAATAGGAATTACCAGTAACCTTTTGATGTTCGATTTTTGAGGATAAATAATCTCGTGAGGAACTGCTAGTTTTGTATTGGAAAACACAGTTTTGATATGGCGAATACTTTCGTCGCTTTCAGAAAGTTTCCTAAGTCTAACATCTTCGTCGATTGTTAAATCCCCCTCCAAATCTGCAATGCAAAGGTACTCAATCTCATTGTCAATACCCATGGATTGATAATGATGTTTTTTTAGAGCCGATTTGCTCGGAAACTGCATGGGTGCAGGATTTAGTGTTACATCATTTAACCCCTCAAACTCCTCAGCAATATCTGGATTTTTGAGTAAAAAAAGCATAAGTTCAGCCTCATCCTCTGGACTTAGTTTCCCATCGAGGTAATCCACCAGAATGGTTTCGTAATTCTCTCGGTTGATATTCATGGCTGCTATATTAAATTCTCAATGCTTACTAAATAATTTTTAAGGGAAAGCCGTGCTCTGTATATGTAGACTTTCACCTGCGATTCATTTAAACCTGTAATTTCCCCTATTTCCTCGTAGGAGTATCCCTCATAGTCGCGGAGTAGCAGAACAGACTTTTGTATTTCTGGCAATTGGTCAACCGCCTTGCCAAGTACCTCGCTAACATCAAAATTAATATTGGCGCCATACTCTTTATCGGGCAGTTGATTTGAGTATTCCGTGCGGCGCTTTTCTTTACGCAGGATATCAATAGAGCCGTTATAGCATGTTGTAAAAAGGTACGACTTTGCCTTGGTAAATTCCACCTCGGAATGCTTTACCCAAAGTTTCTCAAAGGAATCCTGAACGTTGTCCTCTGCCGAATCGGTATCCTTAAGCAGTTTCAGCGCAAATCTGTAAATGCCATCGGAGTACAAATCCACACACTTGTTATACTCTTCAACTGTCATTAAACCGGTCTAAATTTTATTGTAAGACGCTTGAGTTCTTAAAAAGTTACAGCCACAAATGTATTAATTTGTTTGAACACATTCCTTATAACCATGAGGATGCCTGCAAACAATATTCCATTTTCTTTGTTTGAGGTTTTGTGTACACAATTTTTACACTGGTCAATTATTTGTTTATTTTATTGATAAAAAATTGTAATTTGAAATTTTTATAACTCTTAAACTAACTAACAAATCGAATATGAGAACGTTTACAAAACTTGCATTAGTTCTGATAGTATTTTTATCCACAGAGCTGAATGCCCAAGTTCAGTATGGTATCAGTTATCAGGCTGTACTTAGAGATGCTAGCGGAAATGTGTTGTCAGGTAAATCTGCTACAATCCGTATTAATATTACCAACAAAGCGGGTACAACCTATTATTACAAGGAAACCCACGATATAACAACAAATAACTTGGGTATAGCAACGCTAGTTGTTGGAAAAGGTTTGCCTGTAGATGGTGCCTTTGCCAGCATTCCTTGGTCCGAAGGCGGAATTTCAATGATTGTTGAGTTAAAGGTTAGCCCTGCAACTACTTTTACTCCATTTGAGAGACAGGAATTACATGGCGTACCTTACGCTTTCCATGCAGCAAACGGAATAAAGACAAACTCTGCAAACGCAGGAGAAACAGTATTCTTCGATGGTACAAATTGGGTTGCTAATGGCGAAATTGTTGTAACGGATAGTTCTGTGAATATCATACCAAAAGCTGGGCATAAGCCAGAACAACCAATTTTTGCAGTTTTAAATTCTAATAAGGAGATTGTTTTTGCAGTTTACGAATCGGGTGTTCGGTCGTATGTTGGCACCAATACTGCAAAAGGAGCAAAGGGAGGTTTTGC
>CAZTVB010000250.1:0-4879 GCA_964616315.1 uncultured Rikenellaceae bacterium | reverse complement strand
AGTGTACACAAAAAAATCCATATAATCTTTTATGTAAAAATCAATATATCAATTCATTAGTGAATATTTTTATTGTATGATGAAAAATTTATATCAAAATAATTGACATATATAAGATAATTATATATATTTGTTTCATTGATAAATTGTAAAAACACCCACTTATGATTCAGAACAGCTTAATTAAGGGAACGTTAAACCCAATCATCCTTAAACTTTTATCGGAGAATAAGCGGATGTATGGGTATGAAATTACGCAAAGAGTTAAGGAGTTGACCAATGGTAAAATTGAGTTAACCTTTGGTGCGTTATATCCAATTCTGCATAAGTTAGAGCAGGAGGGGGTTGTAAAAACGGAATCGGAGGTGATTAATAACCGAAACAGAATTTACTACTCGCTTACCGAAACAGGTAAAAACACTGCAAAGGAGAGGATTGAGGAACTGGAGGATTTTGTTAATACCATAAAGGCTTTGCTTCAACCTAATATGGGATTGCAGTATGTACACATTAAGTAAATGTCAGGTTCAGCAAATTGCTGATGATGTTGAGAATGCGAGGATTACCTTTTCGCATCTGGCCGACGATTTAATTGACCACATCTGCTGCGAGGTGGAGAACGAAATGTACGAAGGCAAGAGTTTTGATGAGGCCTATGAGATTGTGAAACAACAAACCGGAATCAAAACTCTGCAAAAGATTCAGGAAAACACACAGTATTTAATCGATAAAAACTACCGAATTATGAAAATGACAATGAAAATTACAGGCAATGTCTCGCTTGCTTTGCTGGCATTGGCTACCCTGATGAAAATTCTTCATTTACCGGGTGCAAGCATTCTACTTCTGCTGGGATTTGTGATTTTGGGATTAGTTTTTTTCCCTTCGGCACTTTATACAAACTATAGAGATTTGGAGGGGCGAAAATCACTAGCACTTCATTTGTCAATATTTATTGGTGGATTACTCTTTATGTTTGGAGTTCTGTTTAAGGTTCTGCATTGGCCTGGTGCTGGGATACTCCTTATTTTGGGTTGGGTTTTTATTCTGTTTATTTTTCTGCCATTGCTTCTTATTAAGAAGTATCGCCAATCCGAAACTTCCAAGGATAAATGGATTGTTACTTTGGGTGTTGTTGGTTTGATTATTTTTGAACTCTCTACTATGTTCAAACTGTTCCATTGGCCTGGTGCTGCAGTATTAATGATTCTTGGTTCAATTATACTGGTATCGGTGTTTCTACCTTTATTTACTTACTCAAAATTTAAGCAGATAAAGCAAATAACTGGCGAGTATATTTTTCTGATAATTGGTACAATGTTCTTTATTCTGTTCAGCGTTTTACTCGCTCTGAACGCATCAAAAGATACCCTAGGAACGCTGGTGAGCGATGCCAAGAGTTCAGCTGCCATTGTTAACTATCTGGAAACAAAGAATCAAAAGTTTTACGGCGATTTTGTCAATGTTTCAGATAGTATCAAGGTTAAATATGGTAAACAGGTTGATGTTATTAGCAAGGAAGCGCAAAGCCTCGTTTTTTTAATTGACAGTATTGAGGTTGAAATAATTGCATTAGCCGAGGGCGTTGATAAAACCACCGCTAAACATTTACTCAGCAATGTAACCCTGATAGGGAATAAGTCGAGTATGGATGCTGTTAGCAAAGTAATGGCTGGAGAAAATGGAGCAGCTGTTTTGCTCAAAAATCAAATTAACCAGTACAGAAAGGTTTTAGTTGATGTCTTTCCAAGTGATAAAATTTTAGCCAATAACATTTCCATTCTTCTTAATACAAAGGCAATTAACGATGGCTCAGTTTTGCTAAGCTGGGAGCAAATCAACTTTGATAATCAGATTACAATTGGTGCATTGGCTGTGCTTTCCGATTTGGAGAAAAGTGTAAGGCTTGTTGAGTCGCAAGCTGTTGGTTTGATTTGCCTTAAAAAGTAGTTTGTATAAACTTAAAAAATTAGTCCAATGAAGAAGTTTATCTATATATCAGGAATAGTGAGCGCAAATCTTATGTTGCTTGGCGCTCTCCTAAAGGTATTACATATGCCTGGAGCATCAATAGTGTTAACACTTTCCATTTTTCTTTTCTGCTTTATATTTTTACCATTGGCTTTGTACAATAATTACACAAGCCAAGATGAGAAGAAAAATGTATGGCTTTACATTGTTACATTCATTGTTTTCTTTGTATGTAATCTGGGAGCATTGTTTAAGGTTTTACATTGGCCGGGAGCCTCTGTTTTCTTAGTGCTTGGAATTTTATTGCCATTTGTGCTGTTTTTGCCAGTTTATCTTTATCAAACTAGGAAACCAAAAGGCAAATCGGTTAGGAATAATTTGGCGGTTATGTTTGGGTTGACTTTCTTGGCTGTATTTAATGTCTTTTTGGCTTTAAATGTGAGTTCTAATGTGCTTAATGGTATATCGATGAGTGGATATAACCATGAGCAGTTTATTAAATATTTAGGTGATAATTTCAACGCTCCAACTACCAATGAAATAAAGCTTAAAGCACAGGATATTTCAGTTTATATTGATGAGTTAAAGCAAGATGTAATTAATGATGCACATAAGGGTAAAAAGGATATTGCTGCCAGTTACAGTTCGCTAACAATTCCTGATAAGGCTGCAGCGGTATCATCAATTTTTTTAATTGAGGAAAATGAAACCATAAGTAGGGTGGGAGAGCTTAAGCTAAAACTCGACGAATTATACAAATTGATAGATACTTCGAACTCAACCAGTAAGGAGATTAAAGAGTTGACTAAAAACCTTATTTACTCTAACGATTATCCAGAAGTTTGGGAATCTAAACAGTTTTCCAATAACCAAGTAGTATCGGTTTACAGCACTTTATGCAGAATTCAAAGCAATGTTTTGTTTATAGGTTCGGAGGTGTAAATTAGTTAGGGCTTACTGAATAAGTCCGTTGTTCGCGCGCATCTTCTTTTGATGCGTGCGAACTGTGTTTTATAGGGTAACAAATTCTACCGTTCCAGCCACTCCTTAAACCCCGATACGCGCTCGCGGCTTACAATAATATCATCGTCGGTTTTTACGGTTGGAACTATTTTGAGGCGACTGTTGGAGTAGGCCACAATATCGCGGATGGAGTTTATTCCAATAATGCAACTCCGGTTAACGCGGTAAAATTCCGATGGATTTACAACCAGTTCAATTTGGTCTAGTGTTTGGTCGATGGCGTAGTCGCGACCCTCGGTGTTACGAATAAACGTTGATTTTTCCATGCTATGGAAAAAGGCGATATCGCTGCAGTTAATCATCTTAAGATGCTCGCCAACCTTAACCAAAAATCTCGATTTATAGTTGCTACTGAGTTGATTTATAAGCGTAGTAATTTGAGCAGAATCAATTGAACTTTGGGTATTTCTTGTGCTTTCAAACTTCTCAACGGCCGCTTTTAGTTCATTCTCGTTTACTGGCTTGAGCAGATAATCGATACTGTTAACCTTGAATGCCTTAAGGGCATACTCGTTATAGGCAGTGGTGAAAATAACCGGAAAATCAATTTTAACCTGCTCAAAAATCTCGAAGCTAATGCCATCGGCCAGTTGAATATCGAAAAAAGCAAGTTGAGGATGCGGGTTTTGCTTTAGCCATTTAACCGCCGATGATACAGAGTCAAAAACGGCGAGGCAATTAAAACTCGGGCGTAATAACGCAATCATTGTTTTTAATCGCTCGGCGGTCAATCTTTCATCCTCAGCAATAATATAGTTCATAGATATACTTTAATCGATTTTGTAATGGCAATTTACTCATTTAAGTAAAACTCGCTTGTATAATCACTCATTTTGGCTCCCATAAAAAGCACCACAAATGGTTTGAGAAAGATATTTCCGAAGAATCCAAAATCAATTGCCCACCAAGTTTTCCGTACAAACTTTTTATTTGTCTTTGCAGTTAATGGCAAAAAGTTATTTGTTATATCATTTTCTAGGTTGCTGTGAATATCAATATAGAGTTGATTTTTGGAATCAAAATTAAATTCCTTAATGCTGGTATACTTAATTTTATTGCACAGTACTGTTTTGAAGTACATTTTTTGGTTTGTCAAATCGCAAACAATCTGCCACTGATTATTTCCAAGGTTGAGCGACGAAAGCATATCGAAGCTATAATCGACAATTGGTTTCGGTTTACTTTCATTAAAGATTCGTATTAGTTCCGTGGCTCTAACTGTACGCTTGGTGTTTTCCTTGTCGTTAATATCAATAATTCTCTCGCCACCATATCCTTTGTATAGTTTAAGCGAATCTAAATCGTTGCTGTACGCTGAGTTGCAGAGTATATTGTGAGGTAAATTTTCGCCTCTATGTATTACGGGCTTCCCTTTAAGGAACTCAATTGTGGCAACATCGCCTGTTTTATCGGCTATAAAAAAATGCCAGCGACTATGCCCATCAATACAAACGGTGGTTAGGTTTTCTATCACCTCATTTACATTTGCATAGTTGTCGAGTAGATATTGCATCCAGAAGCAATGGTAAAAGGTTGGCTTCGCTATATCGGTATAGTACTCTGTTTCCATCATTGTCATTTCACCAACATAAAGACCTGCTTCGTTTATACCACCATCAATAAATTCGCGTCCAAAGGTGTTGTAAGTTATGGAGCCATACTTTGATGTCCACTGAACACGTGGTTGATTTTTCTTTTTTCCTTTGCGTAAATCGTACCACGAAATATTCTCTTTTTTGATATTCCTTGGGTTTACCACAACCATTCCGGGTACAGTAAAGTAGTCGTCCAAATTATGACCTACTACAACCGTATCGTCCGATGTTAACTGAAATGTTGAGCAGGAATGTTTGCTTTGTGCGAATAATGAATAGCTAAGTATAAT
>CAZTVB010000249.1:0-4907 GCA_964616315.1 uncultured Rikenellaceae bacterium | reverse complement strand
ATTCTATTTTCCTTTTTGTAACTTGCATCGGTTTAAATTTTAAACTTTTTAGTTGATTTTTTATTCTAACAGCAAGTTAACTTAAATCAAACCACTCAAATTATAAGAAAATGAGAAAATACAGTTTATTTTTACTAACCTTAATTACAATGAGCCTTATGGTTTCTTGTGAGAAAAAGGCCGAGAATCCATTCTTGATGCCTTACAATACTCCGTTTGATGTGCCTCCATTCGATAAAATCAAGGTAGAGCACTACGAACCAGCAATTCTTGAAGGGATTAAACAACACACTGCTGAAATTGATGCAATAACCTCAAACGCTGAGGCACCTACCTTTGAGAACACAATAGTTCCTTTGGATTACAGCGGACAACTTTTGGAGAATGTATTGCTTGTTATGCTCAACATGGGAGAGGCTTACAAAACACCAGAGCTACAAGAGGTCATCAAAAAAACTTCGCCAATTCTTTCGAAACACAACGATGATATAAGCATGAACGCTAAACTTTTCGAAAGGGTTAAGGCCGTTTATGAGGGAGTTGCAGCTGGCAACTACACTCCAGAACAAAAACTTCTAATTGAGAATAAATACAAAGGTTTTGTTCGCGGTGGTGCAAATCTCAATGCAGAGCAACAAGAAAAACTTCGCCAAATTAACCAAGAATTGGCTATGGCAGCCATTCAGTTTGGAGAAAACCTACTTGCCGAAAATAACAACTATAAAATTATTATTGATAACAAGGATGATTTAGTTGGCTTACCAGAATCGGTTATTGCTATGGGTGCAGACGATGCCAAAGCATTGGGTATGGATGGCAAATGGGCTTACACAATCCAGAAACCTAGCATGCTACCTTTTCTAACATATTCTCAAAACCGCGATTTACGCGAAAAACTTTACTATGGATACTATATGCGCGGCAACAATGGCAACGCTAACGACAACAAGGAAACTATCAAGAAAATTGTCGACCTTCGTCAACAAAAAGCAGAAATACTGGGTTATCCAACTCACGCTCATTTCGTACTTGATGTTAATATGGCAAAAGTTCCAGAGAATGTTTACGGACTACTCAATAAACTTTGGACCCCTGCACTTAAAGTAGCTAAAGTTGAGCGCGATGAAATGCAAAAAATGATTGATTCCGAAGGTGGTAAGTTTAAGTTGAGCGCTACTGATTGGTGGTCCTACTCCGAAAAGGTTCGCAAAGCAAAATTTGACCTTGATGAGGAGATGCTTCGCCCTTACCTATCACTGGAAGGTGTTAAACAAGGTATTTTCAACCTAACCAAGAAACTTTACGGTTTGAAGTACAAAAAATTAAACGACGTTCCAACCTATCACCCTGATGCTGAGGTTTACGAAGTTTTAGAGGCCGATGGAAAGCACCTTGGTGTGCTTTACCTTGATTTCTTCCCTCGCGAAAGTAAAACAGTTGGTGCATGGTGTACAGGTTTCCGAGAACAGAAAATAATGCCCGATGGCAAATTTATCTCTCCAGTTGTATCTATTGTTTGCAACTTCTCAAAACCAACTGGCAACACACCATCTTTATTAAGTTTTGATGAGGCTGAAACATTCTTCCACGAGTTTGGCCATGCATTGCACGGATTATTCTCTAACGTTCAGTATCCTGGTCTACGCAATGTTCCCCGCGACTTTGTTGAGTTGCCAAGTCAAATTATGGAGCATTGGGCAAGCAACCCCCTATACTTAAAAGAGTACGCTAAGCATTACCAAACAGGCGAACCTATGCCAGATGCTTTAATTGCTAAAATGGATGCTAGCGGACATTTCAACCAAGGATTTGCAACAACCGAATTCCTTGCAGCATCTATCCTTGATATGGATTTCCACACGTTAACAGCCGACAAAGCAAAAATTGCCGATGTTGTTGCTTTCGAAAAAGAATCGATGGATAAGATTGGCTTAATACCTGAGATTTGGCCACGCTACCGTAGCACTTACTTCAACCATATTTTTGGCGATGTTATGGGCTACTCGAGCGGTTACTACGCTTACATTTGGGCAGAGGTACTAGATAGCGATGCTTTTGAAGCATTCAAAGAAAGTGGAGATATCTTTAACAAAGAAATTGCTGCAAAATTCCGCACCTGTGTACTTGAAAAAGGAGGTTCAAAGGATGCAATGGAACTTTACAAAGATTTCAGAGGTAAAGAACCTAGCATTGAACCACTACTAAAGAACCGTGGATTAAACTAAACCATACAGGAAGAGCGAAACATAACGTTTCGCTCTTCTTATTTTCTAATAACGCAACAGCCTAATTCCCTCTGACCATATATACTTTCTGCATATACTGAATAAACTGCCGTGTACCTCCCCCACTGGAAATAATACTCAAAGTATCATTATCATTCGGTCTAAATACCGAACCAAAAAGACCCTTCACTTGCGGATACTCAAAAAAGGAACTATCCATAGGTGTTGATGGTCCAAGCATGTAAACAGCAGAATTAAGTGGAGTATTTTTAATGATACTGGAAAACGTACCGTTGGCTATACTTGTTGAAGTAACTATAACGCAATCAGATTTTTTTAAATACTCCGCTTGTTGCTCCATTGGTAAAACAGGCACCTCCAGTTGGTCGAGGTCAAAAGCATTTATAGCAATATTTTTATTCTCAAACTTTTTTACTAGCGAACCAAAGTAACCAATCATCACAATACTCCTGTACTTTTCGAAATTTATTACCTCAAAAATATCTCCATCACCTTCAAACATTGAACTGTAATTTACAAGGGCGTTTACAAGAGCATTGGCAACAATTCTATCGTTAACTTTATCAAAATTTAAATTCTTAATATTTACAGAATCAACCCCAACACCCAGAGTTGCAGTAACGCCAATATTCCCATTTTCGGTAATTGCAGCCAAATACTTGACTCCGTAAATCAACTTAACACTCTCTAAAGCATTGCTAACCTTTACTTTATCAAAAAGATTTACAAGAATATCGGAATTACTATGCATCTTTCTATTTTTGATGAGAATTTACTCGAACAATGGACGATAACAAAATATTTGAGCGACTAAGATATTCACTTCGGAAGAATGATGTGCTTAATTTGGCGGAAATATTTTCCAAACAGCCCAACGGAATAGCACAACTACTTGAATTAACTTCGAATTCCGATAAAGTCTTGGCATTTCATTCTGCTTGGGTGCTAGAGCACATCCTTATAGACAGCCCTCAACAATTGCAAAAATGGTTTATCCCAATAGTTGAAACTATGCCTAATACCAAAAACATGTCGGTTCAGCGTCATTACGCCAAAATTGTAAAATGCACGTTGGAATTTGGTGCTGCAAAGGATATTTTAAAATTGAAAAAACATCAAAAAAATATTGAGTCGTTAATTGAGGTATGTTTTGAATGGCTCCTCAACGAGAAAACACAAATTGCTATAAAAGCACATTGCATGGATATCCTTATGTACTTTGCCCCAAATAACGAGTGGGTACGCGAGGAATTGCCACACATCATTAGGCTCATTATGATTGATGCAACGCCAGGCATAGTATCGAAATCGAAAAAAATAATCGAAAAACTACACTCCTATGAAGCGTCTTGACACCTACTTGGTAGAGAATGGTTTTATAAAATCGCGGGAAAAGGCCAAGGATAGCATTCGAAAAGGCCTTGTAACGGTCAATGGAATAGTTATATCCAAAGCATCGTTCATGGTAAGCGATGACGCAGAGGTAGAGTTCAACTCAGCCGAGGCTATGCCTTTTGTTGGCAAAGGTGGACTAAAACTAGAAAAAGCAATTAACGATTTCAATATTGATTTTAAGGACAAATACATTCTAGACGTTGGAGCTTCAACAGGCGGATTCACGCATTGTGCCTTGCAGCACGGTGCAGAGTTTGTTTGGGCTGTAGATGTAGGAAAAAATCAACTGGAAGAAGTATTACGGAGTAATCCTAAGGTTTGTTCAATGGAAGAATGCGACATTAGGACTCTTTCTGAAAGCGCTATTCCTAAAAAAGTTGATTTGATTGTTGGCGACCTATCGTTTATCTCTTTAACACTAATTGCACCACATCTACCTAAGTTCCTTTCAAATAAAGGAGCAATGATTCTCTTAATAAAACCCCAGTTCGAGGCAGGAAAAGAGTTTGTAAGTAAAAATGGTATTGTACGAAATCCCAAAGTGCACCTAATTGTAATTGAACGTATAATTAAATCGTTCAACAATCAAGGCTATCATTTAAATAATTTAAACTGTGCACCAATTTACAGTAAGGATAAAAATATTGAATACCTTGCACTTTTCACGAAATCGGCATCAGAAATTACCGATATAAAGCAATTGGTTAACTTTGCATTTAATCTTCAAAAAAATATCAAATAGCCATTTACAATATGAATAATTATAAGTACTTTGTTAAATCGACCGCTTGGATTGTTGGATTTATAATGTTTGGTATACTTTTATTTTTTATTTCTCGATTAGCATACCTCTTTACCTATGGAGATTTTAAGGAACTAAGCAATTTCAAAATTGATTTAGTTAGAGCTTTTTGGGTAGGAATCCGATTCGATGTGAAAGTCCTAACCTTTGCATTTTTACCAGTAATGCTAATTCCAATAGCAACCATTTTCCTAGGAAGTAAACTATTCAAAGCATTTAAACAGATTATAAAAATTTACGGGATTATTGTGATTTGTTTATTCGCATTGCTTATGGTTATCGACTATTATTTTTACAGTTTCTACAATACTCGCATAAGCATCATAATATTTGGTTTTTTTGAGGATGATACACTTGCCGTAATAAAAACTCTGTGGACAGATTTTCCTTTAATTCCAATACTATTGGGGTTAGCCGTAGCAATATTCCTGTTAGTAAAAGCAAGCCTATGGATAGTAAAAGAA
>CAZTVB010000248.1:0-4918 GCA_964616315.1 uncultured Rikenellaceae bacterium | reverse complement strand
CCAGATGATTTAACCAAAAGTGATTTTAAACTCAACATCAACCTCGATAACTCACCGCCAGAAGCAACCCTTGAAAGTTCCATTGGAGCCACCTGCTTATTGGCTGTGAAAAAGAAAGTAATCCTATCGATACCCCAAGGTTGAAAATCCTGCAACTGTTGAATATCAATTTTAAAAGCCGCATGCAGAATACCTAATTGCACCAATAAATCGGTAACGCTCTTTTCTACTTGAGGAATCGAACTCTTTCGTTTTTTTGAAATGTCAGTTGCAACCCTCATAAGGTCTGATTCGGCTAATTTCAACTCTTTGCGTAGGTTCTCCAAGTTGAAATCGAGACCAGAAATAAAGTTTACCTTCTCCTCAATTGAATTCCGCAATGATATCAACTCATCAACGCTGGCAACTCGGTGTTTTTGAAATAACGTGTAGATTAAATCAATGCGTTTCGATACCTTATCAAGCAGTTCATCATCAACATCTACCTTAGAATTCAGAGCATAAATTTCGGTAACAATATCCTTAATCTCAATGCGGCAACTCTCAATACGCTGCTCAATACTTATGGCTGGTTGATAGAATTGAGATACTCGTTTCAGGCTATGAATTGAGTCTTTTAGCATGGCCAAAACTGAGGCAGTATCGTTATTCAACGAATCGTAAGTAAACTGTAATGATTCCTTAATCTCGCTGGCATGAGTTAACTGCTTTTGTAACGCTTCTAACTCAACCAATTCATCAACTTTTAAATTAGCCGATGTCAACTCGGTTAATTGGTGCTTCAGGTAATCGAAATCGCGAGTTGCACTTTGTGCATCATCCTCAAATTTAGACAATCGCTGTTTTAACTCTCTGTAGGAATTAAACTTATTCCGGTATGCTAAAACATCATTTTTAAGTGATGCAAATGAGTCGATTACCTTTAATTGGAATAGAGAATTACTCAACAGCAGATTCTCATGCTGGGAGTGAATATCGATAAGTAAATCGCCAAGTTCCTTGAGCTGATTTAGGTTGACAGGCATTTCGTTAATAAACGCTCTGGATTTACCCGAATCGTTTATTTGGCGGCGAATAATGGTGGTTTTATCAAATTCAATATCGTTGTTTGTAAAGAAATCCTCCAGGTCGTAATCCGACACATCAAACTCGCCCTCAATAATACAATTCTTGGTTTTATCTTTAAGTACCGAGGTGTCGGCACGTTGACCTAAAATAAGAGTAAGGGCACCTAAAAGGATTGATTTACCGGCACCAGTTTCACCGGTAATGATATTTAAACCCTTTTGGAAATCAATCTCCAAATGGTCTATTAAAGCATAATTCTGTATGTGAATTTTTCGAAGCATTGTTATGCAAGATAACTATTCGTTCTTTTGCTCCAAAATTGTTTTGTATTTTGATGCGTTAGGATTATCTACCTCTATTAGGATATTAACAACCCGTGCTCGCTCTGATGGAAACGATTCTGAAAAAACATTTACCAACTCATCGTTTTTTGCATCAAAAAAAAGTTGAAGCCCAAAAAGGTAAGGGTCGGGCTTTTCTCTATAAACTTTCTGCAAAAGGGCTAAACTCTCTGCAATCTCGGCTCTGCCTTCGGTTGGCTTCTCACTCATTCTATCAAGCCCTTGCCTATGGTAACGATAGTAAACCTCGCGCAATGGGCGGTATTTGCTATTAAGCAGATTTTCAACCATCCAGTACCTATTCTTTCTGTTTCCTTCGTAAGCCTTCCAACCTCTTTCAGGGGCGTTCTGAGCATTTGTAACAATTTTCTCAGCCTTTAAGAAATACTCTGAGCCTCCTAGATTTGAGTAAGAATCGTAGTCTATACCAAGTATTATATATGCATAAAAAGCAAGCGTTGACGATAAATTGCTTAAGTGTGAGGTTTCAGTAAACTCAATTTTATCAAATTCCCTATACCTAAAATGCAAGTTATTATCAAGAAAATTAAGCATTGTGGTATTGTACGATGAGTTAAACACTGGCCTACGAGCCTGTACCTGTATCGTTCCCTTATACTCATCGGAGCCTAACTGCTCGGTAATATTAAGCATTATGTTGCACTCAATACGCTCATCGAAACCGTACACATGGTTTGTCCAAGCGGTATTGTTCATGAACTCGTAAAGTGAAGTTTGAAGAGTTTGAAAAACGGTACGATTTGTTCCCTGTATTTTTTGAGTATTAACCTGAATATTGCATCGTAACTCCTGCGCCCAAAGAAACCCAGGACTTACAATTAATACTATAAAGATTATTCGCTTAAATACCATTGGGATTAATCTGCTTTGAAAAATTTATCGAAAATAACATTAACAATATCCGTTGCCACTTCCGATTTATTCTTTAAATCAAACGTAAGCTGTTCGCCATTAGTATCAATTATGGATATTTTATTGGTATCGTGGCCAAAGCCTGCACCTGAGTCCTTTAATGAGTTAAGAACAATTAGGTCGAGATTCTTCTTCTTTAACTTTGCCTGAGCATTTGCCAATTCATTGTTAGTTTCCAAGGCAAATCCTACAAGGCGTTGAGTTTTACTTTTCGTTGCACCAAGCGTTGCAGCAATATCAGATGTTGGTTTAAGTCGTAGCATCAAGTCATCCTTCTCGCGCTTAATTTTTACATCAGATGAAGCATCGGGTGTAAAATCGGCGACAGCAGCGGCCATTATGGCAATATCAACATCACCGAAATGCTGTATTGCAGCCTCAAGCATTTGCTGAGCCGATACAACATTAACTATCTTAATTAAAGGGTTACTACGTGGAGTTACCACTGCAGGCCCTGTAATAAATACCACTTCAGCCCCTTGGTTGACAAAAGCCTCGGCAATCGCAGTTCCCATCTTTCCAGATGAGTAATTGCCAATAAAACGAACAGGGTCTATATGCTCATATGTTGGGCCAGAGGTTACGAGAACTCGCTTCCCACTAAACTTTTTTTTTGAGCCCAAAAAATCAACAACAACCTCGAGAATTCTCTCGGGTTCCTCCATCCTACCCTTTCCTGTTAGACCACTCGCAAGTTCGCCTGTTGCTGCTTCAATAACTACATTACCAAAACGTTTCAGCGTTGCAATATTCTCCTGTGTGGTTGGATGATTGTACATATCCAAATCCATTGCAGGTGCAACCATAACAGGACACTTAGCCGATAGATAAGTAGTTAGCAAAAGATTATCGGCAATGCCGTGTGCCATTTTGCCCATTGTATTAGCACTTGCAGGGGCAATTAAATACAAATCGGCCCATAATCCTAGGTCAACGTGACTATTCCAATCACCGTTCTCAGGATTGAAAAAATCGACAAGAATTGGATTCTTTGAAAGAGTAGCCAGTGTTAAAGGAGTAATGAATTCCTTAGCAAGTGGTGTCATGACCACCTTAACCGCAGCACCCTCCTTAACAAGCAATCGGGTAAGCGTTGCAGCCTTATAGGCTGCAATACTACCTGTAATTCCTAAAATAATATGTTTGCCAGCTAATCTCATTCAAGCATTTACTGATTACTCAGTTTTATCTGCTTTAGAACAATGCAATTTCCCCTCCTGATATTCCTGTACAGCAATAAGAGTTGGCTTAGGAAGTTTTTCGTAGAATTTCGAAATTTCAATCTGCTCTCTATTCTCAAAAACCTCCTCAAGGTTATCGGTATAGTAAGCAAACTCCTCTAACTTACGATTAAGTTCCTGTTTTAAATCAACGCTAATCTTATTTGACCTTTTTGCGATAATGCGAACCGACTCGTAAATATTCCCTGTTTCTTTGTCTAGTTTATCTAAATCGCGAGTTACTGTTGAAGCTGGTGCATTGATTTTCTTAACGTCCATATGTGTTTATTTTGATTAATTTGACACTTGTAAAACTTTCATCGAAGAATCGTACATTTTTTTTGCCTCATCAACATATTTTGAACTTGGATACTCACTAATAAAAGTATAGTACTCATCAACCGCAGATTGAAAACGCTCTCTACGTTTCTCAGGCACGCTATTATCGGCAAGTAAATAGGATGATTTTAAAATTAAGAAAAATTGCTCTTCGCGATACTTGGTATTCGGAAATTCTTTAACGCTATTTCGAATAGCAACAATTGCTGCTTTGTAATCGCCAATCTTATAGTAAAGTTTTGAACTCAAGTAAGATTTCTCAATAAGTTTATCGCGAAGCTCATGTATAATCTTATTTACCTCACCCATTCTTTGAGAATTAGGATAACGTGCTATAAACTCAGCAAAAGCAGATATTGCAGCCTGAGTATTATCTTGATCTAACTCCGCTCTTGGCGACGACATATAAAAGCAGTAGGCATACATAAACTCAGCATCCTCAGTAAAGGCACTTCTTGGAAAAGTTTTCCTAAACTTATCAAAATAGTGACCTGCTAAAAGATAATCGCCCTGATGATAATTACCCTGAGCTAAGTAATACTCAATTGTATCGGAACGCATTGTTCCCTTGTAAATTGGAGAGAGCTGCTCAAACAAAGTAAGATAACGGTAATGGTCTTTCTTTGCATAGTACTCAAGTGCTTTCTTGTACTTAAACTCGTAATCCTTACTCTTTAATACCTTTTCAAAACCACTACATCCAAAAGAAACGGCCAATGCAACTAAAAGAATATATATAATTGATTTCGAAATAAACACTTTAACTGGGCTACTATTCATAAGGCAAAACTCCTTGGTTAATTATCAATACAAGTAAACAATTAATATCCTACTTAATTTTAAGCAGGCAAAGTTAGAAAGATTAGCGATAAAGGAAAAATAAATCTACCAGTTTATAATAAAAAAGGTTAATTATCCCATTATTTTCGACTAAAATCTGGTTTCGAAATCAATTTGTTGAAAATATCGAAACAATCATCAAAACCTATACCGTTTATTTTCAAAACATTAACAGAC
>CAZTVB010000247.1:0-4930 GCA_964616315.1 uncultured Rikenellaceae bacterium | reverse complement strand
ACTGATAAACTAAACAATAAATCGGAATTCAAGTGTGAATTTTTCTGGTAATTCATAAATTTGCAAAAAAATATAGTTTGTCTACTTTATTCTACTTCATACTATTCTTAGCATCAATTTTACTGGTTGCCATTCAACCATGGTGGATAATGTACAAGTATAGCAACGCAATGGCGTTTATACTTCACAAAGTAATAAAGTATAGGATAAAGGTAACCCGCAGCAACCTTAGGCTAGCTTTCCCTGAAAAAAGTGATGAGGAACTTCTAAATCTGGAGAAAGGAATTTATCGAAATTTAGCCGATATATCAGTAGAAGCCCTAAAAGGCTTTACAATGCGGAATAGCAAAATAATAAAAAGGCATAAAATTCTTAATCCAGAGTTACTTGACCATTACTACAATAATGGACAAAGCGTTATTGGTGTTGCTGGGCATACAGGGAACTGGGAATGGGGAGCAATTTCCGCAGGAATCCAACTAAATCACTATCCCATTGCTATTTATAAGGCATTAAGTAATAAACTAATCGATTGGTTTATGAAATGGAACCGTTCCTTTAGAGGAACACTTATGGCGCCAACATCAAGCACGTTTGATACATTCAGAAAATATCAAAACCAAAAATGCATATACTTGCTGGTTGCAGACCAAAGTCCGTCCAACACTTCATTGTCCTTCTGGATTAATTTCTTCAATATGGAAACTGCTTGCATCCATGGACCTGAGAAGTATGCAAAAATGTATAACTACCCAATAATATTCATTGATATACAAAGGGTTAAAAGGGGTTTCTATGAGATTGAACTATCCACACTAGTAGAAAACCCCATCGAACTGACTAATGGAGAAATAACCAAGCTGTATATGAATAAACTGGAAGAGGTGATTCGCAAGAATCCTGAAAATTGGCTATGGTCGCATCGCCGCTGGAAACATAAGCGGCAATAAAACAAACCCTTTTAGTTTTTTTCGGTTTTTAATGAAAATGGTTCTATATTTGGAGTGATTAAATATTATTTAAAACAATATCGAATGAAAAAGCTAATAATTTTCTCAATACTACTGGTTAGTATAATAACTTCTGAAAGCTCCTTTGCCCAAAAATACCGAAAAAAGGAAGTCTCCATAATTTCATTTAAGTTGAATATCAGTGCCGATTATAGAAGTAAAGTTGATGCATATAATGGTTACTTTAACGAACCTAAAAATAAAAATGCTAACAGAGTTGACAATCAGATAATTTACACAGCCTGGGATTTAATAAGCGAAAAACTCAAAAATGAAGTTGGAATGATACTTCTTCCTTTAGACGCCTATGGCAATAAGTTTACTTACGATAACTATGGATTTCCTGATGTTGGAATAAATAAAGCACTAAACAAAGGACAATCAAAATATTACGCTAAAATTGACATTGATTTTGGTCCCGAGTTTTCGGCAAAATACATTACAAAATCACAACCCGATTCTGCCAATCAAATAATACACCTTAAGGACGACGAAATAAAGCCAAAAGTTACCATCAACTTAACAATTTATTCTGATAAAGGAATAATTCCCGTTGCTAACTGTATTGGAGAAGCTACTACCGAGGAAATAATTGTTATGGATAAGTCATTCTTTGACGGCATAATCAACAACGACATCGACCCAAGCAAGAATACACTCTATAATCTTATAGAAAAAGCATCTAAAAAACTTATTATCAGCGTATACTCCAATAAGTAATGGCTTTCCAAATCGGCAAGGATGCGCAATACTCCTGTATAGGATTAATGTCTGGCACTTCGTTGGATGGGCTTGATGTTTGTTTCTGCACCTTCAATAAAAATGAGAATGGAACATGGAAATACTCCATAAATAAAGCTTTAACGCTTCCATACCCACACGATATAAGATCAATGCTTGAGAATGCCCCAGCCTTAAATGGAGAAAAACTCACCGAGTTTGATTATAAATACGGGAGCTGGCTGGGCAAAGCCACAAAAGAATTTATATTAGAAATAAAGGAAAAGCCTGCGTTTATTGCATCGCATGGCCATACTATATTCCATAACCCACAAAAAGGATATACACTACAAATAGGTAAAGGCTCAGCCATTTCGACAGAAACTGGGATACCATGTATTTCTGATTTTCGTTCATCGGATGTTTGCAGAGGTGGACAAGGTGCTCCGCTCGTTCCCATTGGAGATAAACTGCTATTTTCCGAATACGATATATGCCTTAACTTAGGTGGAATAGCCAATCTAAGTTTCGACAACGATAATTTAGAGAGAATTGCCTACGATGTATCTCCCTGCAATATGCAACTAAACTACCTCTCAAATCTTTTAGGAAGAGAATACGATAAAAATGGAGAACTAGGTAGGAATGGCAATGTGTGTAGTAATATGCTGTCAACTTTAAATAACCTTGAATATTATAGAACAAACCATCCAAAATCACTTGGCAGAGAATGGTTTGAAAAGAATATTATTCCAATAATTCAAGATGCAGAATGTTCCACAGAAGATAAACTTCGGACAGCGTATGAGCATATTGCTTATCAAATTGCTTACGCAACCAATAGTCTTAAAGGAAAAAATATTTTTATTACTGGTGGTGGCGCTAGAAATTTGTTCCTCGTTGACCTAATCAAACAAAAAGCCCATAAAGAGGTTATAATTCCAGATTCGCTCACGATAGATTTTAAAGAAGCATTAATATTCGCTTTTTTGGGAGTTCTTTTTATAAAACAACAGCATAGTGCATTGGCATCTGTAACTGGGGCTAGAACAAATTCCATTAGTGGTTGTCTTTATTACTAACTCAAGCAAATTTAACTGAGGGAATTAAACTCTTTGAGTAAAAATTTATCAAAAAAATATTAGGTTTGTCATTCTGATAATTTTAAAAAACTTCAAAACTATGAGAAAACTCACAGTAAAAATGCTTGTTGTTATTGCAATAGGTTTAATAGCAAGGCCAACATCTGCATGTACTAATTTCCTTGTAACCAAAGGTGCATCGGTTGATGGTTCAACTATGATAACCTATGCTGCTGATTCACATTATCTTTTCGGTGAATTATATTTTAGACCAGCAGCCGATTACCCTGTTGGAACACTAATGAAAATTTATGAGTGGGATACTGGAAAATATTTGGGCGAAATTCCTCAGGTTGCTCATACATACACCGTAATTGGAAACATGAATGAATACCAAGTTTCCATAGGCGAAACCACCTACGGTGGAATTGAAACCTTACAGGATAGCACCGGCTTAGTTGACTACGGAACCCTCATCTATACAGCTTTACAACGCTCAAAAACTGCCCGCGAAGCAATTAAGGTAATGGCAGAGTTAGTAAATACCTATGGATACTATAGTTCAGGAGAATCCTTCTCCGTATCGGACCCCAATGAGGTATGGATTTTTGAGATGATTGGAAAAGGAACCGATATGAAGGTTGATAAAAAGACAAAAAAATCATACAACGCCAATAAAGGGGCTGTTTGGGTAGCAATTCGCATTCCCGATGGTTACATTTCTGCTCACGCAAACCATGCTCGTATAACAACCTTCCCAATGGAAAACCTTAAAACATCTATCAGTTCAAAAAATCTTGATAAGATTTTCAACCCAGAGGTAGAGGTTGTATATGCTCACGATGTGATTGATTTTGCACGCAGCAAAAAATTATTCAACGGTAAGAATGAAGAATTTAGTTTCTCCGATATCTATGCTCCACTTGACTTTGGATCTGCTCGTGGTTGCGAAATTCGTGTTTGGTCATTCTTTAAAGAGGTTAACAAATCCATGTGGGATTATGTTGACTACGCAACAGGTCACAATCTAACTAAGCGTATGCCTTTATATATTAAGCCAGAACGCAAATTATCTGCTAAAGATATGATGAATTTCATGCGCGATCATTTAGAGGGAACAGAGTATGATATGAGCAAAGACCCAGGTGCTGGTCCTCATGGATTACCTTACCGCTGGAGGCCTCTTTCATGGAAATATGAAGGTAAAACTTACGTAAACGAGCGTGCCACTGCAACCCAACAAACAGGATTCTCCTTTGTAGCTCAAGCCCGTAACTGGTTACCAAATCCAATTGGGGGAATTTTCTGGTTCAGCGTTGACGATGCTGCTTCAACCGTATACTTCCCTATGTATTGCGGAGCAACTTCGGTACCAGAGGCTTATGCTGAAGGCAAAGGAGATATGTTAACCTATTGCGACGATTGCGCATTCTGGACATTCAATAAAGTTTCGAACTTTGTTTACCTCCGTTACGATTTGATGCATCAGGATGTAAAAAAACTGCAGGACGAACTAGAGAATCGCTTTATCAATAATACCCCTATTGTTGATGCAAGCGCTAAAGAACTTTACGCACAAGACCCTAAACTTGCCCTACAGTACATTACAGATTATTCTGTAAATACAGGAAACTACTTAGTTAACCGCTGGGAAAAACTTTTCCAATACTTACTTGTAAAGTATATGGATGGAAATGTTAAGCAAGAGGAGAACGGTGGATTTAAGTACAACCCTTATAATGCCTGCCCTGCTCCTGTTAAAAATCCTCAATACCCAGATTGGTGGAAAAAGAATGTGATTGATGCTACGGGAAATAAATTATTAGTACCAGAAAATGCTGGTGGACATTAAAGGAGAAGGGGCTTACGCCCCTTTTCTTTTAACTTTTTACAAGAAATATTTTTCAAAAAGTTGGTATAATTACCAAATTTTCATATTTTTGCGGCCTATTTGGTGCGTAATCTCTTACTAGGACATAGGAGCCAGTAATATTCCGCATTTATGAACAAAACTTAAAAAATATACTAAAATGAATCTTATTAAAGTAGCCGAAGAGTCGTTTGCAGTAAAGAAAGAGCATCCAGATTTCAAGAGCGGCGATACTGTAGTTGTTCACT
>CAZTVB010000246.1:0-4946 GCA_964616315.1 uncultured Rikenellaceae bacterium | reverse complement strand
ATCCAAGGTAAATATTGTATTCGCTAATGTAAGTGTCGGCATTAGTGTTTACTGTAGAGTAATTTTGGATTAGGTTTGCAGGAACTCGGCTGGTGAACATATCGCCCATGCGAGCGTAAGCCCACTCTTTGCGGCTCCATTTTTCACCTAGTTCGCTTTTCTCCTTCAATGTGTAGTTAGGAAAATTAAGCGCTGTGATAAATGCAATTTTGTTGGTGTACAAATCTTCCGAAAGGTGTGCTGCTGCATTGTATGAACCAAAAAGTTCATCAATAGGAGTAACAGGGCCCCAATCGAGATGAAGAGGACGCATTAGTTCCTTGCTTAGTAGAATAAAATATCCGTTAAGCATCTCGTAGCCATACGATAGTTTGCTGAAAAGTTGGTCGAGTGCGGCTTCTTCGGCAACGAACTGAGCGTTACAGAACTCTTCGAACTCAGCCTGTGTGCCATCGGAATTTCTCCAAAGCAGTGCAACTTGGCTTACGCCACGTTCGATGCGGAACTTTTGGGAATCGCCATGCTTTCCAATTAACTCATTGGTTACTTTGGTTATGGATTCCTTTGTAATGGGAGAAACATCCGCTTTTTTGTCTCCATTTTCACTTGGCTTACAGTTAGTCATAGTTAGCAAAATGGGTAGTGATAGCAATAAAAATAGTTTTCTCATACTAAATTGGTTTTGGTTTTAACTCTTGAGGTTAAGTCGCAAAAATGCAAAGTAAATGTTTGATTTCAAAGTGAATTTTTGGTTTAATTTGAACGGATTATTGGAGTTATGGAGTAATGGAGTGATGGAGCGCTATTGCATAGTTTGACATCAAAAGATTAGAGACAAGTAATCCATCACTCCAATACTCCATCAATCCATTTTTATTTTTAATGATTTGTATGCTTATAACCAATAATCTACTTTTGGAGAAATTGATTTAACTATGGAATGTAAGAAGGAATCTAATTCAAAGTTTTGCAACTGCACATACTCCTGCGGAAAGCATGGAGTTTGTTGCGATTGTTTGGCTTATCATCGCCGTAATGGTGAATTGCCAGCTTGTTATTTTCCAAACGATATAGAGCGTGAATACGACAGGTCGATTGATAATTTTATACGGATTGTGAAGGAGCGGGGGAGTGGTTATTTAAAGTAGATGTTTTTTGGAGTCAACCTGAACTTGTTTCAGGTTCTGTCTTTTTTCTTGGTAGATTCCGAGCGAAAGCGAGGAATGACAAAGAATATTGTTGCTTGTCATGCTGAGCTTGTCGAAGCATCATTAGAGATAATGATTCATCAGTTTTTAATAGCAAAGAACCCGACTTTAAGTCGGGTTCATGTAATTACTACCAAATCTTTGCTCGTTTTTCTGGAGCAATGTAAAGTGCTTCATTTGGACTTATCTCAAACGCCTCGTAGAATTCAGGAATGTTGAATAACGCTCCATTAACTCTGAATTTACCTGGAGAGTGAACATCCTCTTTAACTCTACGCATCAACTCTTTATCGCGAATAATTTGGCGCCATACGTTAGCGTATGATAGGAAGAAGCGTTGGTTTGCTGTATAACCATCAATATTTTTTGGTGCTTCTTTGCCATTCAACGATTTCTGGAATGCTAGGTATGATATTGTTAATCCACCATAATCGGCAATATTCTCGCCAAGAGTTAGGTTACCATCGAGGTGTAATGAATCAATTGCAACAAAATTATTGTACTGCTCAACTAAAGGTTGTGTTAACTGGTTGAATTTTTCAGAATCTTCCTTGGACCACCAATCGGTAAGGATACCATTCTTATCGAAGTTACGACCTTGGTCGTCGAAACCGTGGGTCATTTCATGTCCAATAACCACACCAATTGCACCGTAGTTAACAGCATCGTCGGCATTCATATTGAAGAATGGAGGCTGAAGAATTCCTGCAGGGAATACAATCTCGTTCATCAATGGGTTGTAGTAAGCGTTAACAGTTTGTGGTGTCATTCCCCACTCGGTTCTATCAACTGGCTTACCAATTTTGCTCATATTCTCTCTGAAACTGAACTCCGATGCGCGCTTAATATTCTCAGCATAGCTATCGCGGGTAATATCAAGATTCGAATAATCCTTCCATTTATCAGGATATCCAACCTTAACAACCATAGTTTCTAATTTTTCTAATGCTTTTGCTTTTGTAGAATCGCCCATCCAGGTTAGGTTTGTAATTCTATCCTTGAATGCAAGTTTTAGGTTTCCAATTAAAGCAACCATTTTTTCCTTAGCAGCAGGAGGGAAGTTTTCTTCCACAAATATTTGTCCTACAATTTCGCCAATTGCAAAGTTAGCTGTGTTGGATACTCTTTGCCAACGAGGAATATTAACCTCTTTGCCAGAAAGTTTGCGGCTATAGAACTCGAAGTTTTGACTCTCGAAAGCGCTCGATAGGTAGGATGAGTACTGATTTACAACATTCCAGGTAAGGTAGTTTTTCCACTCGTCGAGCGATACCTCTTTTTGCATTTTGCTGATTTCGGTATAGAACTTAGGGTTATCAATTACAAAATCTGCTGGAACTTCAATTCCAATTCCTGCAAAGTAGTTTTTCCAGTCGAAGTTTGGCGCAAGTTTTTGCATCTCCTCCATTGTAACCTTATTGTAGGTTAAGTATGGATTACGTTGTTCAAGACGTGTAAAAGTTACTTTAGCAAGACGTGTTTCAAACTTCATAATTTGATCAGCAACTTGGGCTGCTTGCTCTGGAGTGTACTCTAAAAGAGCAAACATTGCTTTTAGATGCTCAACGTAATCTTTTCTGATTTCAGCAGAGCGGGGATCTTCATTTAAATAGTAATCCCTATCAGGTAATCCTAGTCCACCTCCGTATAGGTTTACAACTATAACCTCGGTATTTTTTTGGTCTTGTCCTGCATAAGGAACAAATAGTGGGGTTACGTATTGTTGGTGTAATGCAATAATTTCTTTTTGAAGATCTTCGGTCGATTTGATATCGGCAATTCTTTGTAATTCGCCTTTAATTGGTTCGTATCCTTGCTTCTCAATATTGATGGTGTCCATTCCCGATGCAAAGAAATCGCCAACCTTTTGCCAACTGCTACCTTTTGGGGCGTCGGTCTTTTGGTATGCTTTTTCAAAGATTTGTTTTACAAGTAAGTCGTTTTCCTCTTTAAGGATATCGAATGCACCGTAACGCGATTTATCGTCGGGCATTTTAGCATTTTTAATCCAAGTACCATTGGCGAATGCATTAAAATCTTCACCAGGTTTTACGGTTAAATCCATATTCGATGTGTCTAAAGCAGGTTTGCCCTTATCCTGCTTTGCACAATTTGTAAAAGCAATTGCCGATGCTACGCAACAGGCAAATAGGTAAGTTTTTTTCATATATCTTGATTAAAAGTTAGTTGTGTTTATAGATAGCTATTTGCTCAAATGGTTTAATAAAAAAAGCTGCCCTAAGGCAGCTTTTAATGTTTGTTAACAAACTATTCGAAAAGTTTGAATGCTTCTTTAATTCTACTAATTGCTTCGCGTAGCTCAGCCTCGGTGATAACAAGTGGAGGAGCAAAGCGGATAATGTTACCGTGAGTAGGTTTAGCAAGAACACCTTTCTCGGCCATTGCCATACAAACATCCCAAGCAGTTTTGCCAGGTTTGTTCCGAATAACAACAGCATTCAAAAGACCTTTACCACGAACAAGTTCAATCATTTCGCTTTTAACAGCTTTCATCTCGTCGCGGAAAATTTTACCCATTTTCTCAGCGTTCTCAGCTAATTTCTCGTCTTTAATAACGTTAAGTGCAGCAATAGCAACTTTACATGCTACAGGGTTTCCTCCAAATGTAGAACCATGCTCACCTGGTTTGATGGTTAGCATAATCTCGTCGTCAGCAAGAACACATGATACTGGCATAACACCACCAGAAACAGCTTTACCTAGGATAAGAATGTCAGGACGAACACCTTCGTGGTCGCAAGCTAGCATTTTACCGGTACGGGCAATACCTGTTTGAACCTCGTCGGCAATGAAAAGTACGTTGTTTTTCTTACAAAGTTCGTATGTTTTTTTTAAGTAACCTTCGTCTGGAACAAATACACCAGCCTCGCCTTGGATTGGCTCAAGTATGAATGCTGCTGTGGTTTTGCCATGTTCTTTCAAAACTTCTTCTAGCGCACTGGCATCGTTGTATGGAATACGGATAAACCCAGGTGTTAGCGGACCGTAATTTGCGTACGAATCTGGGTCATTGGACATGGTAATAATTGTAATAGTACGACCGTGGAAGTTCCCCTCGCAGCAAATAATTTTAACCTGATCGTTAGGTATTCCTTTCTTTACAACACCCCAACGACGAGCTAATTTAAGTGCAGTTTCATCGGCCTCAGCTCCTGAGTTCATAGGAAGAACCTTGTCGTAGCCAAAGTATTTAGTGATAAACTCTTCGTATTCACCAAGAACGTTGTTGTAGAAAGCTCTGGAGGTTAATGTTAAAACCTCTGCCTGATCGGTCATTGCTTTTACAATTTTTGGATGACAGTGACCTTGGTTAACTGCAGAGTAAGCAGATAGAAAATCGAAATACTCCTTACCTTCAACATCCCATACTCTAACGCCTTTACCTTTTTCTAAAACCACAGGAAGTGGATGGTAGTTGTGGGCACCGTACTTGTCCTCGCGGGCAATGTAATCTTTTGGACTCATCTTGCTCATAGTTGTAATTTTATTTTATTGATTATTAGGTGTATATGATTTTAAGTTTTAATCAAACAATTTATGCAAGGTTAATGCTACTTTATGAATTTTCAAAATGGGAGTAACTTTCAATCAGTATGTTAAGAAACATAATCTTTTGAAAGGCTTGATTTTGATTGAACTATGAGATGCTTTTCGTTTTTTGACATATGAACAGTAAGGGGGTGATGTTGATTAAGTGTACATTTTGGGTTTGTTGGG
>CAZTVB010000245.1:0-4951 GCA_964616315.1 uncultured Rikenellaceae bacterium | reverse complement strand
TCGCTTAAAAGTGCAGCACAAATATCGGGTTGGATAGATGCCGATAAGTACAACGCGTATACCATTTTTATTAAAGGAACAAGGTGGGAGTTAAAGCACCCCGAACTTGGCGAGATTGAGATTGATAAGAACGATTTTAGCGCTACTGTAAAAGGCACTAAACTAAAATTCGATTGCGCATTAATTGCAATCCACGGCACACCGGGCGAGAATGGTTTACTCCAAGGCTACCTTGAGATGATGAATATTCCTTACACCACTGGAAGTATTATGAACTCATCGTTCACCTTTCACAAGTACTACTGCAAGGAGCTGGTTAAGGAAACTGGAGTTAACCTTGCAAAGGGAATCAACCTAAAACGTGGACAGAAATTTGACACCAACAATATCATAAAAACTTTAGGACTTCCAATCTTTGTAAAACCCAACGAGAGCGGCAGCAGCTACGGTGTTAGCAAAGTAAAATTTGCCGAAGACCTTTTGCCTGCAATTGAGAACGCCTTTAAGGAGGACAGAACAATAATCCTTGAGGAGTTTATAAGCGGTAGGGAGTTCACCTGCGGTGTGTTTAAATCGGATAGCAAGGAAATTGTAATGCCTGTAACCGAGATAATATCAATGAACGAATTTTTCGATTACGAGGCAAAGTACCAGAACAAATCCAAGGAGGTTACACCAGCTGAAATATCGGAAACGCTCACCAAAAGAATTCAAGAATTCTCCTCAAAAATATACGATAGGCTCGATTGCCGCGGAATTGTACGAGTCGATTATATCGTTGATAACGACAACATCTACTTCCTCGAAATAAACACTGTACCTGGCATGAGCGAGGCCAGCATTATTCCTCAACAGGTAAGGGCAATGGGCGGCAATATGCGCGATATGTTTACCCTTGTAATTGAGGATGCGGTAAGTAGAAAGTAAATCCTTAAAACAATATAAAAAGGGGAAGCAAGTATTGCTTCCCCTTTTTTCATAATTAATACCGCAGCTATTTTAGTTTCCAACTATCCCATGAGCCTTCTACACTTGGACTATAGTTTAACTGGGGAGTTTGAATTTTTCCACTCAAAGCGGTTTCTTTCTTCACACTCTCAATAATATATTCTGCAAAATCTTTAAAACTAATATCTCCCTTAGTTTCCTGTAATTTCTTTAGCAAGAAGTAGGTCATATAACCATGCTGCATTTCGCGGTAAACACCCGACGATTCCTCGCCTGTACTCGATGAGAATACAACCATATTCCCTTTCACAAGGTTCTCCTTGGGTCTAACCTTTACTCCTTTCATGGCAATTAGTCCCTGATTACGGGCTCCACCGCTAAAACAAGCATCCAAAAAGACAGTTACCTTCTTTGCTGGAAATTCATTGAGTTTAGCGTAAACATCGTTCAACTTGATGCCCTGTGTTACATTACTACCGCTAATATCAACAGGGATTAAGTATGCCTCTTTAGTTTGCTCATCGGGTAAACCATGGCCAGAGTAGTAGAAAATAACCTCGGCGTTGCCGTTATCAATTTTGGTAAGGTTATTAATCCATGCAATCCCTTGGTTCATTTGGCCTGCAGTAGCATTAACCAACAGTTTTATTTGTTTTTCGGGAATTCCCAGTGTTTTTGTGCAATACTCTTTAAATACCTTGGCGTCGTTGGCGGCATAATCAACATTAACTTCGTTTGACAATCCTGCCTGAAACGAGCTGTAATCCTCGTTTCCAATGATTAAACAGTAGGTATTTGCCTTTTGTATATTCGATACTGGAATATTCGTGTCAATCTCGGGTCGTCCCAGTACAATCTTCTTGTCCGATTGGCTAGATGTTTGCTGAGCAATTTTAACCTCCTCGTTGGGAACATCTACCTTGATATCGGCATAGTTAAGTACAAATTTTGAACGGGGATCGTAGTTGGCCTGCTTGGTAATGTCATACTTGTATATTTTTCCGTTTACTGGGTTCTGAACCTCCATGTAGCTAAGCGTCCAATTGCTATTCTGAATAATATAGTTTTGCTTAGATATCTTTAACTTGGCCTGATTTTCTTTAAAGGATGGGGCTTCCGCTAAAGGAACATTAACAATTGCAACATCTCCAATAGTTGATGTCATTTTAAAAGCCTGGCTCTCTGCATCGTACTTATCGAGTGTAAATCCATTTCCTTTAACCTCTTCCATATGTATTTTTCTATACTGCTCGGTGGCTTTATTGGTAAGTTCAGTAACCTTTGCCTCACGGGTTTTCATACGGTCCATATACTGCTGGTTAGTTTCAAACTCGCCTTTTTCCTGCCACTTTCCAAACTCTGCCCTTACTTCCTGCTTAATCAAGGTTGTCAGATTCTCAATTTTGATATCGTAAGGAATTTTATATTTAGCCATCAATGATTTAAATGCAGGCTTATACTTAATGTTAATAAAATCTTCATTGGTTTTTAATACATCATAATTTTTATAGCCTTTATGCAGTGCTGAATCCAAGCATGCAAAGGCCTCCTTTTCGTTCCCCATTAAAGAGTGAAGACAGGCAAGGTTAAAATAACCTAATTGGGGCGTGTATTCTGTATTTATCAGAGCCTTCATCGATGTAACTGCATTCTCCCTATCGCCTAAAAAGTATAGACAAAAGGGATAGTATAACGATTTGTTATTAACCATACTAAGCGTTTTTTCAAAGTCTGGTTTTGCCTCTGCCGATTTATTCATATAAATGGATTGGACTTTACCTCTAAAGTAGTATGATATTGCAGCGGGTTTAGCCTCAATGCTTTGAGTAAAATCACTTACTGCTCCGGAGTAATCGGCCATCAAAACCTTAACCTGTCCTCGGTTAAATAACATATTAGCCATAGTCGATTCGGATGTTGCTAACGAAAACGCAGCACTGTAGTCACTTATAGCCTCAGGGTATTTCCCTATCCATCTGTACCTATCAGCACGGTTTCCGTATGCCAAAGCATACTTAGGGTTAAGTTCTATAGCTTTGCTAAAATCTTTAATCGCATCCTCATCGGAACTTACCAGTGCCCGATTACTGTATAGTATTGCTAAATTATTCGCGTCATCTTGATAGTATTTCATAGCTTCGGTATAGCAAACCGCAGCTTCTTTTTTCTGTCCCATTGCCTCGTAGGTCAACCCCATGTTCCAGTAAACAGATCCATAGGGGTAAATAGAAAGTGCCATGTTAAAGTCGGCAATAGCCCCAGTAAAGTCTTTTGAGCATTTTTTGTGCCATCCCCTATTGTTGTAATTCGAAGATAAATTTCCCTTATACCTTTCATCATCTTGGAAGTAAGTTATGGCTTTTGTGTCATCATCAATCGCTTTATGGTATAACCCTAATTTTTCATACGCAATACCTCTGTTCTCAAATTTCCAACCATCCGGTTTTAATTCAATGCTGGAGGTATAGTCAGAAACAGCTCCCTCGTAGTCGCCCATGTTGAATTTTGCAGAGGCGCGTTCTGAGTAATAATAACCCTGTTGCTGCTCAACATATTCCTGCGGTTTTTTACTCACCACGGTGGAAATGGCCATAGTGTAATCGTCAATAGCCTTCTGGAATAAACCTAAATCCTTGTAAACCTTTGCTCTTGAACTGTAATCCCTCTCGTCGGTTATATTGCAATTTCCAATGTTCGCTATATCTGCCTCGGAACCGGCTTTATCTCCTATGTCATTCTTAATAATTGCCCTTAGTTTATATGATTCAACCAAATCTTCAATGTAGTTGTAAGATTTTGCTAGGTCTATTGCATTTGTACAATTAAAAATTGCTAATGACGATTTTTCCATGTACCAGTATAGTTTTGCAATCTCTTGAAAATACTGTATTTTATATGGAGTGTATGTTTCGACTGAAATAGCAGAGTTATAGTCGGCAATGGCAAGGCTATACTCTTTGATTGATTTGTAAACATCAGCTCTTGCACGGCTATAGTAGCCACGGGTAGGATCTGCATTAATAGCCAGTGTGTAAAGGCGGATGGCTTCCTGTGCATTGCCATTGCGCCATACGGCCGATGCCTGCTTTGAGTACTGCTCGGCAGCTGATTTATCCTGTGCTTGAGTGAATAATGATAGTAGTAGTGAGAGTATTACTACAAAAATAACTTTTATGTTCATACGCTTAAATATTTGTTAAATAGAAGTTGTCCAACTTAAATTAAGAATTTTACTCCATTAAGTATATCAAAAGTAATAATATAAATTTTATCGGATTATGAATCCCCCTTATTATTTGATTAGCACAACTTTTTTAAGGATAAAACGTGAATTGTAACGCCCACAGCAATTGCAACAAGTAATACTTTAATCCACAGCGCTAGGCTCAATGTTATAGCAGAGGTCAATATCGATACCCATAACAGCGCAATGGTAAACCACTTTACACGTGGCTCAATAGCCCTATTCTCTATATAGTTATGAATATAATGTCCGAGGAATTTATTTCCAATTAGCCAATTGTAAAGCCTATAGGAACTACGAACAAAGCAGTATGCCGATAGCAGTAAAAATGGAGTTGTTGGAAGTAATGGTACAAATATGCCCAATACTCCAAAACCGAGCGAGAGTAAACCTAAAACCAAAAGTAAAGCCCTAGTAACAGGGCTTGTTTTTTTTATTGCCATGCGGCAAAACTAGTAAAAATTATATTGCATTTAGAAGTAGGAAGATTGAAGTAATAAGACAGAGATAAACAAAATTTAGCCTAAACTCACTTCTTATGGCTTCCGTCGCAGAATGGTTTTGTTTTGGAATTACCACAGGCGCAGAGGTAAACATCACCTTCGCCTTCGGGGGTTAGGTCGTTACCCTGAGTATCCACAATGTAGAACTTCCCGGTAATTTTTATTGGTCCAGTCTTTGACAAATGCAGCTTTGCTGCAACTTTCTTTTGCTCATCCATTGCACTTACTCCTTATCTCTCAATCCAACCTTAAAGTG
>CAZTVB010000244.1:0-4986 GCA_964616315.1 uncultured Rikenellaceae bacterium | reverse complement strand
CGTGCTTTCCCTGTTCGCCATCGGGGAATACCTGCATCTTTTTGCGGTCGCGGATACTACGGCCAATATGGCCTGTAATAGTACCCGATTCCGATTCCATATTGCCCCAAACCATTGCAATGTACTTTCGTGATGTTGTGCGGTCGAAGAATTGCTTTGCAAGTCGGTTCATCGACAGTTCGGTTTTGGCTATTACCAAAATTCCTGAGGTATTCTTGTCGATACGATGAACCAACCCTGGACGAACCTCGCCAGTGCTGAATAGCGGAACATCCTTTAAGTGGTAAAGCAGAGCATTTACAAGCGTTCCTGTGTAATTTCCGTGTGCTGGATGAACCACCATTCCTGCAGGTTTATCGACCAAAAGCAACTCATCGTCCTCATAAATAACTGTAATAGGAATATTCTCGGCCTTAACATCAACCTCGCGGGGTGGATATGCCAGTACAATCGATATGGAGTCGAACGGTTTTACCTTGTACGACGATTTAATGGCCTTGCCATTAACCAGAATATTCCCAGCATCGGCGGCTGATTGAATGCGATTTCGACTTACGTTTCGGATTTTATCCGTAAGGAATTTATCAATTCTGATAAGTGTTTGGCCTTTATCGACCTCAATGCGGAAATGCTCATACAATTCCGATTGCTCTTCGGCCGACTCGTCGAGTTCGTCTATATCCTGTAGGTTCTCATCAATCATCGCACAATCAGCAGTTTGCTTGTGATGCATTTGCCCTTTTTGGGGCAAACCTTTACGATGTAAAGTCCTGTAGGAATATTCTGTATATTGATAGGTTCCTGAGAGTAGTAATTTTGGCTTAGCACAACATTTCCAACCGAGTTGATTATTTGAATAGCTGCTATTTCAGCATCATTATCAACCTTTATGGAAATATTATCCTTTGCAGGATTTGGGTAGACAGATATATTCTGATTAGTTGGAATAGGCGTAACATTGGTAGGGATTTGGTGCATTTTACCAAGTATTGGACGAATCATCAAGGTGCCTTCTTTTTGAGTATTTTCCCAATCGCCATACATATTGTAGAATAGCCTACTCTTGTTGTCGGTATTCATATCGAATCCCACATTAAGCATATCCTGATTTTCCTGCATCCAACCTATGTAAAAGTTCCCAGCGGGTATAACAAGTGGTTCTATCCTGTAAACGGAGAATTTATTTAGGCTATCGGTAAATTTAGGCCTTACGCTGTTTTTCTGGTAAATTACATTGCCCGGCTTACCATTGTCGTCGCTCCAAACCATAAGTCTAAAAGGCTTATCGTTGGCATCGTTATAGGTTCTATTAAAGTAAATCATAACACCTTTAAGGGTATCGGCTTTGTAGTTGTAGAACTTCTGCGCAATGGTTGCCCCTATGGTTCCTTCGCCAAAAAGCCCATAACCCATCTCGGCAGAGCCATCGTCAAATGAGTAGTAGTTATGGAATTCAATAACTCTCGAAATAGTGTCGTTATACAAAAAATGAGTTGGGATTGTGCTTTTTGGTGTATTAAAAAGTGTAATTATTGACTGAATTGAGTATTTCGCTGAATCTTGCCAAGCCGACTTGATACTTAAATCGAAGAAACGTGAATAGAAATATTCTTGGTATGGATCAATGTTGGCAACACCTCCTGGGAATAATGAATCAGGTTTTAATCCAGACAAATCGTAAATATTAAATTTTGTGGAAACTAACCAAGTTATTGGCCCAAGGTTTTTGTAGTAGGTGTTAATTTTTAAGGGAGACGGAAACTCCGAACTGTAAGCACTAGAAAAATGCGACCATGGAACCGAGGTATAATTAATCATCAGGTTCTTTATTGGTCTAGAGAATGCCACATCATTGAAAACAGTGTCCTCAAAAAACCTATCCTTATTAAGGTAAACCATATCTATATGCCAATGGTCTGAATTGTATAGTAATCCGGGAACGGTTGCATTTTCCGAGATGGATGCGTAGTTTATAAAGCGGAACTTAAAGTTAGAGGTTAGGAAACCTTCATCTTCAATGCAAATAATAGCATTATGGAAGGTTTTGTGAAGAGTGTCGGACTCTACTTTTTTAGATTTCTTATTAAGAATATTATTTTGCCTAAGCGAATCTTTTGTATACGAGGCCGACCAAGCTCTAACCCATTTTGTTTGCACTTCATCCCATAACTCTAGAACAAGAGAGTCTCTATCTGTTGGGTCAATGCCCAGACCTCTTGGCTGAAAACTAAACGATAGGTAGATGCTATCGCTTGCGGGGTAGGCTAAATTAATTGGGAGCGAGGTAAGGGTATCTGCTCCCTGAGGGGTTGTGGTTAACCATTCATAAAGTTCACCTTTGCTATTTATAGCATCAAACGTTGCAACTCCTATGTTAGGCGGGTTTATGGCATAATTTAAGTTACATAGTACATCTGACGATTCCCATAGTTCAGAGGTTGGAAAAACCGTTGGTCTTGCAAAATCATCAAAAAAAGGTAGTTCAAGAATGCTTTTGGCTTTTGAAAGTGATACCTTGGTTTTATTATCAGTTTTAGGAGTAGGGTACGACGAAAGGTTTACTAGCACTTCCTGGGCGTTAGCAACAAGAGCAATGGTAATAATAAGTAAAGTATATGCAAATTTTTTGAAATTCATTCTCAAGTTTTGGTTTCACTTATTCAATAACATCATCCATGTCTTCCTCGTTGTAAAGCGAATCAACTTGAGCCCTTTCAATTTTAGGAATTCTGGATTGATTTAGGGTTAACCAAATATCTACCTTGGCTCCAAAACCTATAGTGTTAGGTTCAGTGTATGCAGGGTACTGGCTGTAAACTCTAGCATCTAACGAATCCTTAAAGTCAATTATTGTTTCATCGAACCTAATTCTTCCAACATTTAACGAGGATTCAATAATTCTGTTGCGGGCATCGTTCAGTTTAAGCCCTATTAGTAATGGTAAGCCCGTACGCTCTCCGTGCATTCCCATACCTAAAAGTAAATCTACTTTGGAACCTTTAGGAATAAGAGTTCCTGTAGCAATGCTTTTGCCGCCATGTCTTTGGTCAAGAACGTTGTTTACGCCCATATCGGGTTTAAACGAAAGAACTCCAACCTCAAGACCTTGCTGTTCTAATATTGCTTTTGCTTGACGCATTGTGAAACCAACAATGTTTGGTACTTCCACTTTTATTGGGTTTGTGGCATTTATGGTAATAAAAACGCGTCTGTTTTTTTTAACATGTGTACCTGGTTCTGGATTTTGGTCAATTACGCTACCTGGCTTGCGGTTAAAAATGTAAACCGAGTCCGATATTTCAACCCTAAGATGCTCGTCGTTAGCCATTTTCTTAAGTTCGGTTACTGATTTACCTCTAAAGTCTGGTGTAGGAAAACTTTGGTTATGACGGGTGTAGATTCTTAAATAAATCATCAAAACAATTAGGAATGTAAGTGATATTCCCATTGCTATAAGAACAGTTTTAACGTAAGGGTTTTGAACCAGTTTGTTAAGGAATGCCTTAATTTTTTCCATAATAAGAATTAAGATATAGATGTTTAACCGACAACAAAAATAACACTATCATTTAATAAAAATTGCTTTGGGTTCAATAAATAATCCGTACGGCTAATATTCCCTGATAGCATTGTAAAGCGAGTCTCTCTCCATCGGGATTTTACCAGCATCCCTAATTATATTGGTTAGCATATCAACGGTCATTCTGGGTTTTTGGTCTTCAGCGCCTGCCATGGAGTATATTTTGGTGGTATCGTCAATTGTTCCGTCAATATCATCAACCCCAAACGCTAGGGCAAGTTTAGTGTTCTCTCTTCCCAGCATTGGCCAGTAGGCTTTAATGTGGGTGATATTGTCGAAGAAAATGCGCGATACTGCAAAGTTTCTTAAATCTTCGGTTAGGTTTACCTCACCTAAGTAGCCCATAGGATTGTTGGCTGCCCGGAACTTTAGCGGGATAAAGCAGTTAAAACCTTTTGTTTTGTCCTGAAGGCTTCGGATTGCATCCATGTGCTCAGCCCTATTCCTGTAACTTTCCACATGGCCGTACAGCATGGTGGCGTTGGAGTATATGCCTTCTTGATGGGCCGCTTCATGAATAGCTAACCAAGCCTCGCCCGATGCTTTATCGTGGCTAATCTTCTCCCTAACCTCGGGGTTGAATATTTCGGCTCCTCCACCAGGAATAGAATCGAGTCCGTAGGCTCTTAACTTTCGCATTCCATCGCGGTAGTTCAGTTTTGCTTTCTTAATAACGTACTCAAGTTCAACTGCCGAAAAGGCTTTAACATGGATGCTTGGAAGAACCTTTTTAATGCTCTGAACCATCTCGCCGTAGTAATCCAAGGTCCATTTAGGATGAACACCTCCTGTGATATGCACCTCCGTAACATCCTTGCCAATGAACTTTTTTGCCGCTTCAACAACATCGTTTTTGCTCATTTCCCAGCTCTGTGGGTCGTTAACACCTTTGTGGTACGAGCAGAATTTACAGTTGTAAATACAGAGGTTGGTAGGCTCAATATGAAAATTTTTGTTGAAGTAGATGTTGTCTCCGTTCTTTCGGGAACACACTATGTTGGCGAGCTGCGAAAGAAGTCCAAGTTCAGCCTTTTCGTAAAGTTCAATGGTTTCGTTAACGGAAATTCTTTCATTGGCAAGCACTTTATTGACTATTTGCTTTAGCGATTCGGCCAATTTGGAATCGGAAATATATGTAGATAACAGATGTTCCATCGGATTAAAATTTACGGGTAAAGATAGCTATTAAACAAAAAAGGCAGGATTATTCCCGCCTTTACCTGTAATATTTTATTGTATCTTACTTATGGGTGTACTCATCGGAAACTGTAAGTTTCTTTCTTCCCTTTGCGCGACGAGCAGCCAATACTCTGCGACCATTAGCTGTTGCCATACGCTCGCGGAACCCGTGTTTATTTTTCCTCTTTCTATTCGAGGGTTGGAACGTTCTTTTCATTGTAGTAGCC
>CAZTVB010000243.1:0-4993 GCA_964616315.1 uncultured Rikenellaceae bacterium | reverse complement strand
CCACAAAACCTGTCTTCATAATTAACTTGAAGCCCTGTTTTTCTTGTTTCTTTTGTATAACCCTCTTTTTTTTCAATTTCACTAAGTATTCTTAAAACATCTTTAATTTCATAAATATTTTTTCTTCCAATTGCATCTAATAATCGCTTCTGTTGTTTCTCCGGCAAAATAAACCCAGTTTCACCTAAACGATTAAATGCGGCTTGCCCATCTCCAACTAAATAATCCTCTAGTCGAGCTATTCTAAAATGGACAAAAGCTACTAATACAGCAATTAGAACACCTAAGACTTGAGGTATTGAACTAAATGTGTAATATAAAGTATTTGAATTAATCATCTTAACGTCTATTAATGTTAATAATCGAGGTATTATTGAAAATTAAAAAGTTTTAGATCCACGAGTATTATTAAAAAAAATATTACTGTAATCTACAATATCTCTTTCACCTCCTTCTTCAAAAAATCCACTGCATAGGAAACTGGATTAGTATCCAGTTCCACCATGGTTTCTAGAATTTTTTGGCTTAGTACAAGGGCTGTTTCGTTGGGGTTTACACGGTCGGAACTGATGTTTATGAGTTTTACAATATTCTCCTTAGCGTTACGCACCATCTCCCAAGCCTCGTTGCTCACGTAGAGCTGCTGCGAGAGGTTGTGCTCCCACTCCGCACGGATTGTCCCCAAAAGCGCTGCTTGCATATCCGATGCTAGCATATCTCTCTTATTCACCCGCACAATAATAGATTCGGGCGAAATGCGCTCCATAAAGAGAATTAACCGCTCGTAAGCCTGCAGCCTTATGGGTAGTGTAACTTTAATGTTATTGAACACAAGTTCAGACTTTCGGCGGTTGGCATCGTTCTTAATCATCGCTGCAAGTGCCAGATATCCAGCCAAAAACACCAGCAAGGCGGGCAAAACTATTTTTAGTATTTCTGCAAACATTGGTTAATGAATTTTAAAGGTTTGAGTGTAATAAATAAAGTTTAAGTAAATTTGAAGTTTTAAAATTACAAAAGTTTTCGATTATTAGTAAACATAAAAGATTTAGTGTTATGGAGAAAGTATCTGCCCGTATAGCCGCACTTGAAGAGTCGCAAACCATTGCAATGTCCCAAAAATCTAGGGAACTTGCTTGTCAGGGTATCGATGTAATCAACCTTAGCGTTGGCGAACCCGATTTTTTCACCCCCGATTTTGTTAAGGACGCAGCTAAAAAGGCCATCGATGAGAACTACTCGTTCTACACACCTGTTCCTGGTTACAAAGATTTGCAGGAAGCAATCTGCGGTAAACTAAAAAGGGAGAACAACCTCGTTTTTACTCCTGACCAAATTGTGGTATCGGGTGGTGCAAAGCACAGCCTTTCCAACGTGCTAATGTGCGTTGTTGATAAGGACGATGAGGTTATTGTTCCTGCTCCTTACTGGGTTAGCTACGTGGAATTGGTTAAACTTGCCGAGGGCAAAAGCGTTGTGATTGAAACTGGAATTGATAGCGATTTCAAGATTACCCCAAAGCAACTTGAGGCCGCAATCACACCAAAAACAAGAGTATTAATGCTTTGCTCGCCATCAAATCCATCGGGAAGCATTTACACCCATGATGAATTAAAGGCCATTGCCGATATCGTTGCTAAGCATCCAAACATCCTTGTTCTTTCGGACGAGATTTACGAGCATATCAACTTTACAGGTAAACACGAGAGCATTGCGCAGTTTGAGAATATCCGTGATAGAGTGATTATTATTAATGGTGTATCGAAAGGTTACGCCATGACTGGCTGGAGAATTGGATTCTCAGCATCGGCTAAGTGGATTGCAAAGGCCTGCAACAAATTGCAAGGTCAGCAAACATCGGGTGTGTGCTCAATCGCACAAAAAGCTGCTGCTGCTGCATTCAACTCCGATGGCTCAACAGTAAAGGAGATGCAAGTTGCGTTCAAGCGTCGCCGCGATTTTATGGTTGGTGCATTCTCAAAAATAAAAGGTTTCCGTTTGAATATGCCTGGTGGTGCATTCTACATCTACCCTGAAATTTCGTATTTCTTCGGAAAACAGTACAATGGTCAAACCATTAAAAACGCTGACGATTTTGTGATGTTCCTACTTAACGTTGCTCACGTTGCTGCAGTTCCTGGCTCTGCGTTTGGTACACCAAATTACATCCGTTTCTCATACGCCACTGCCGATGAGAAGCTAAAACAAGCAGCTGAGAGAATTGCCAAGGCTGTGGAACAGTTGAAGTAGTTTATTGAGTTATTAAGTTATTGAGAGATTATTCGTTGAAACGAATTATAAAATAAGTTAATATTTCAACTGAAAAGAACCGTTAATTGTTAAGTTAACGGTTCTTTTATTAAATTTGATAATAGGTTAATGCCAAGAATAAAGTGCAAACTCTTTCTTTTAACTTTTCACGTTTAACATTTAACGCAGTATGCTAAAATCGATAGGTAGAAAAACACTCCTGATAATCCTAATTCCGATTGTTATAGTAGTACTTATTGGGTCTGTATTTGCATTTAACTATTACCGATTGAACTATGCTCCTAACACAAAAAACAGCAAGGAGATTATTGTTTACATTCCAACTGGCTCTACATTCGAGAATGTGCTTGATACACTCAGCAAACATAAAATTTTAAAGAATCAAAAATCGTTTACAACAGTAGCCGGCAGGCTTGGTTACAATAATAACATCAAAGCAGGGCGATATTTAATTAAACCCAACACCGGAAACCGCAAACTGGTATCGATGCTTAAAATGGGTCTACAGAAACCTTTAAAACTCACCTTTAATAATATTAGAACACCTCAGCAACTTGCGGGCAGAATTGCCCAGCAAATTGAGGCTGATTCGCTATCTATTTTAGCCTTACTCACATCCGACCAAGTTACATCGGGTTATGGATTCGACAGAGCAACTATTATTGCAATGTGCATACCCAACACCTACGAGTTTTACTGGAATACCAACGCTAAAGGATTTCTGGATAAAATGCAGAAGGAGTACGAGAAATTCTGGAACGATGAACGCGAGGCCAAAGCCTTTAAACTTGGTTTAACCAAAGTTCAGGTTTCTACGCTAGCATCGATTGTTGAAGAGGAAACTCGTTTCAATACCGAAAAACCTAAGGTTGCTGGAGTTTATATCAACCGTTTAAACAAAGGCATTCCGTTGCAAGCCGACCCAACCGTAAAGTTCGCCGTAGGCGATTTTGGACTACGACGCATTCTTACCAAACATCTTGAGATTGACTCGCCATACAACACATATAAATTCAGAGGTTTACCTCCAGGACCAATCCGTTGCCCATCTATCAGCAGTATCGATGCGGTTCTAAATGCGGAGAAACACAGTTACCTATATTTTTGCGCTAAAGCTGATTTCTCAGGCTATCACGATTTTGCAAAAACCCTTACTGAGCATAACCGCAATGCAGAGGCATACCGTAGAGCGTTGAATAAGGAGAGGATTTATAGGTAGTGATTAATCGAGTGAGTGAGCAAATAAGTTAATAGGTAAATAGGTTTAATGGTGGATTGGTATTCTTTTTTTCCATACCAATATTTATTCGTTGCGATGCAACTATTCTAAAATCTTTCAAACCATCGCTTTTCCGTGCATCTCTTTTAATATTTACGCGTTTTAATCCCCGAGTTAAAACTCGGGGCTATCATGTCTTACAGACGATGCCAAGTTTAAGACCTTCCAACGTCCGTAAGACTTGGAAGCGTCAAAAAATAACAATTTTACTTTATTCATACCAATATGTATCCTTTGCGATGCAACTATTCTAAAATCTTTCAAACTATTGACAATCCGTGCATCGCTTTTAATATTCTACATTAATAATCCCCGAGTTAAAACTCGGGGCTATTGCTAATACTCCGTTGGAATAATCTTCCACATTCAATATTTATCTTTTCGCAAATTTTCAAATTTGCTCATTCTCTCATTGACTTATTCTCTCATTTTCAAATTATCAAATTGGCTAATTCCTTTCTCCGCCGCCTCTGCAAATCCTGACTCATCGTTTGATGCAACAACCATGAATTTCAGTTTGAGTTCCTCAGGTGCATTAGAAACCAAATAGCTATTAGGTGTATAGTTTAGCAAATCGAGGTCGTTATAATCATTTCCAATGGCTAAAATTTCGTTGGGTTGAATATCGCCAAGAAATTTACACAACCAATCCACGCTATGCCCTTTTGATACGCCTTCGGGGAAAATTTCCATCCAAATGGACTCACCATCTAAAGGCGATGTTGCCCTAATAACCTTAATTCCTGTAAGTTTACTTTCCAGCGAGTAGAACAACTCTGGATTGGGTGGTAAAACAGCAATCAATTGCGTAGCATTATCGGGATAAGAAACACCAAGAATTAGCGGGCTACAGAAATCCTTATATACAGCCAGCCTACGTTCAAAGTCGGGATTAGGATTACCCGAGGAATAGTAATGGAAAATATGATTCTGCGGAATTGGTTCCTGAACCATAAAATCGACGCTTAAATCAACAAATAAATCGATTATCTCCTGAACTTTGGTGGAGTTAAGTTCAGTGGTATAAACAATCGATTTATCGCTCCAACGAATAATTCCTGCACCTGAGGAAAAAACCAAATAATCGATAGGAAAATCGTTGGGTATAACTTTCGATGCTGAATATGGAGACCGTCCTGTAGCAATAACACGGATAACCCCCATCTCGCCCAAACGGTGAAGCGTAGATAGGTTTTTAGAACTATAATTGGAATTACTACTTAAGAGCGTACCGTCAAGGTCGGTAACCACCATCTTAATCATCAAACACAGTTTTAATGCTCAAATATAGCCAGAATAGGAACAAGTGACAAATTAAGAAAGAAGGAGTGCTAGGTTTTCTGGATAAAACTTCAATAAATAAAAAATCATTCCAAACACTATTAGAATACCAGAATAAAACCTAACAAAAAGGCAATAAAAACGTTTAAGTATATATTGGAG
>CAZTVB010000242.1:0-4998 GCA_964616315.1 uncultured Rikenellaceae bacterium | reverse complement strand
ATTTTAAAAATAATTAACAACCTAAACAGCATATTGTTGATTAAATTATCGTTTTCAAAATTAACGTTTGCTCAATTCTTACTACTTTTATCCGAATTTAAGAAATTTAAGTATGATTAGACTAAAAGCGGCAATACTGGCAACATTAAATTTTCTTTTCGTTGTCAACATTGCAATAAGTCAGGACACAAAAAACTACACCGAATCCGATGCCACATACCGCAAGGCATTAGAACTTTACCAAAAAGGCATTTACCCTAGCGCTCAAAAGCAATTTGAGAAATTTATTAAATCGACCGACAATTACGTTAGCCACCTAAAAACCGATGCCGAGTTCTACATTGCAATGTGTGCCATTGAACTCACCAATAACGATGCAGAATACCTAATTGGAAACTTCATTCATAATCATCCCGAAAGTCAAAAAATTGACTTGGCCTACTTTGCTATGGGCAAAATGCAGTATCAGCACAAAAAATACTCAAAATCAATATCATGGCTTACAAAAATTGATAAAAATGGCCTAGATAAAGAAAAGCAATTCGAAATGCAGTTCATCCTAGGTTACTGCTATTTCATGACTAACGACCTTGAAACCGCCAGTAAATGGTTGTATCAGCTTAAGGATGTGGACAACAAATTTGCAGGCCCGGCAACCTACTACTACTCGCACATTGCTTATCTTCAAAAGAAATACGCCACAGCCCTTAAAGGCTTCGAAAAACTGAAGGAGAACGAGACTTTTGCACCTGTTGTTCCGTTCTATATCTCTCAGATATACTACCTACAGGGCGATTATAAGAAAGTTGTGGAGTATTCGCCTGCACTGATTAAGGACAACACAACCAAGCGCACCCCAGAAATCGCAAGAATTGTTGGTGAATCGTACTTCAAACTAAAGCAGTACGACAGTTCTGTGGTTTACCTTGAAAAGTATGCCGAAAAAACACAGCAATTAACCCGCGACGACCACTACCTACTTGGTTTTGCATACTACAAAAATATGAAGTATGCCGATGCAGCAAAATACCTGGAAAGGGTATCCACAACCGATGACTCGTTAAGCCAAAACGCCCATTACCACTTAGCGGATTGCTACATTCAAGGAAACGATAAAACTAAAGCCCGTCAGGCTTTCGGAATGGCATCGAAACTTAATTTTGACAATATCATAAAGGAAGATGCTCTTTTCAACTACGCCAAGTTAACCTACGAGCAACTATACGCACCGTTTAACGAAGCTATTGAAGCATTCCGCACCTACATCCAACTATACCCAAACACCACCAGAACCGACGAAGCATACAACTACCTCACCTTGGCCTACCTAAGCACTCGTAACTATAAAGAGGCCGTTGAATCGTTAGAAAAAATAAAGAATAAGGATGCCACAATCAAGGCTGCTTATCAGAAAACTGCATACTACCGAGCCTTAGAGTTATTTCAAAACCTAAATTTTGGAGAAGCCATTGAGATGTTCGACATCTCATTACAAAATGCCAGCTATAACCAAAACCTTGCAGCTCAAGCAACTTACTGGCAAGCCGAGGCATACTATAGAACCGAGGAGTACGCTAAAGCAAGCGAGGGTTACAACAAATTCATTTTAACCCCAGGGTCATTCAACCTGCCTGAGTACCTAATGGCTCATTACAACTTGGGCTACGCCTACTTTAAACTAAAAAACTACGACGAAGCTATAGTTTGGTTCCGAAAATTCAATTCTTTAAGCAACGATGAAAAAAATGTTTATGTTGGAGATGCCTACAATCGTATTGGAGACTCATTCTTCATTCAGCGTAAATACTGGGCTGCTATTGACTACTATGACAAAGCCATTTCTATTGATAAAACCGATGCCGATTACGCTGCATTCCAGCGAGGGTTCTCGCTAGGGCTGGTTGAACGTCCACAAAAAAAAGCAGAATCGTTGCTTAGCCTAACAAACAAGTACCCCAACTCAAACTATATGGACGATGCAATATTTGAGTTGGCTGAGAGTTACATGGTACTTAATCAGCCTAGCGATGCTAAAAAATACTACCAACAGATTGAACGATACTACACAGGAAGCAGCTACTACGTAAAAGCATTAGTACAGTTAGGATTGATTAATTACAATACCGAAATTCCCGACAGTGCTATGCAATATTATAAAAAAGTTGTTGAAGGATTTCCAGGAACTTCGGAGGCAAAAAATGCACTAATTGGCATAAGAAATATTTATGTTGACAAGGGTGATGCAACCGCTTACTTTGATTACGCCTCTAAACTGGGAAGCATCGCAAACATGAGTTTAGCGGAGAAAGATTCACTATCTTACATTGCTGCTGAAAAACTATACGTAAATGGCGATTGCGAAAAATCCAACCAAGCATTCACCAAGTACCTTTCCGACTTTCCTCAGGGGAACTTCATCATAAACTCCAACTATTACCTTGCCGATTGTTACATCCGCAACAACAATACCGATGCTGCAATTGAAGCCTTTTCAAAAGTTGCTGCAATGCCAAAGAATAGCTTTACCGAACAAAGTTTGCTCCAGTTAGGAAAAATCTATTTTAGCAAGCAGCAATACGATAAATGTTTCGAAACATATAGCAACCTGGAGAATGTAGCAGAACTAAAATCATCGCTGCTTGAGGCTCGGTTAGGTAAACTACGTAGCGCTTATCAACTCGACAAACTCGAAGAAATTCCAGTTATTGCCAACAGTGTGCTGGCAACCGAAAAACTACCTGCCGAAACTGAAATGGAGACTCGTTTCAAACTTGCCCAAACCCACCTTAAGCTCAACAGGGTTGACGATGCGTTGATAGAATTCTCGAAGGTGGCTACAAATCTTAAAACCAAGGAAGGAGCTGAATCTAAATACAACATCGCTAAAATATACCTAAACAAAGGAGAATATAATAAGGCGGAAACGGAAGTGTTTGCATTTGCCGAGAAAAACACTCCGCATCAGTACTGGCTTGCAAAAAGTTTCATCCTCTTAGCCGATGTGTATATGAAACAGGATGATTTCTTCCAAGCCAAAGCAACGCTTCAGAGTGTTACCGACGGTTACTCCAACACAACCGACGGTATAATTGATGAAGCCACCAACAAGCTAAACGAACTTGTAAAGGTTGAAAAGAATAAACAAACCAAAACAACTGACGACAACCTAAGTATTGGTGTTAAGTAATAATGCAAAAGACTATGCTAAACAACAAAATAATATCCCTAGGACTTATATTAATCTCATTAGCCTTTGTTGAACAACTCAAGGCTCAGGATAACCTAAAAAAGGAGGTTCAGGTAGTCCGCCCTTACGAACCATCCATTTCCGATGCGTTTAAAATTAACCTTCAACCCAAAATTGAGGACACAATTAAGGTAACACCAAACTTTACCTACTCAATACTTCAACGCCCCATAAATACATACTTTACCCCCACTCCAATATCTGCGGCACGAATGGTATCGGAGCCATTAAGCGAACTGTACTCTACCTTTGTAAAAGTTGGATTTGGAACAAACACTCTGCCCTTGATTGAAGCATACTACAACAGCAAACGCAACGAAAATTTTACTTACGGTGCATGGTTTCACCACAACACAGGTATTGGAAAAGTAAGACTTGAAAACGATAAAAAAGTTGATGCAAAAAATGGCAATACCGAGGTTCTTTTGTTTGGGAAAAGGATGTTTACCGATAAAATTTTCCAGGGTGATTTAAGCTACAATAACACACAAAAATCTTTTTATGGTTACGATACCGACAATGCTTTAGTCAATCCAACATCGGACAAACAAAAAGTAAACAGGCTAAATGCCAATTTAGAATTCACAACCACCTATAAAGATTCAGCGCACCTAAACTACAAAATAAACACAGAGTTTGGGCATTTAGGCGATAAATACGATATGCAAGAAAACAAGGTTAAGGCATCGCTTGCGATGAATAAATATTCCAAACAGGAGCAATTTGGCGGCGAAGTATCGTTGGTACATTATATGCAAAATCAAAAGTTAGACTCTGGCAATAACACTGTATTTAGATTAACCCCTTGGATACACCTTTTTGGCCCACAGTGGCGTGTTTTGGCAGGCGTGGGAATAACATTCGATAAAAATTCGGGAATCAGCAATACTTACTTCTACCCAAAAGGTTATGCATCGTACGATGTTGTTAGCCATTACTTCATTCCTTACGTTGAAATTGGTGGTTTTATTGAGGAAAATTCCTACTCGAAAATTTTAAACGAAAATCCTTGGGTAATGCCCGGAATTGATGTTTGGAATACATCACATAAGTTAATCCTAACGGGCGGTATAAAAGGGAAGTTCAGTGCAGCTGTTTCTTACAATATTTACGCCTCATATTCAGTTATCGACAGTATGTACTTTTATATTAACTCAAGTGCCAATATAGCCAACCCATTAATGAACCAATTTAATGTTGATTTCGACAATGTTGAGCAAACAAAAATCCTTGGAGAGTTAACCATTGAGCCAACGGAAAAATTTAGTGTTTTGCTACATGCCGAGTACTTCAACTATAAAATGCAAAATTTGCAACACCCATGGCATAAACCAGATTACTCTGCATTCATCAATTTACGTTACAGTATCAAAGATAAGATAATAACCAACCTACAACTCTACTCTGTAGGCAAACGCTGGGTTAATGTCGATACTCCTAAACAGTTAGATGGTTTTGTTGATGTGAATTTAGGTTTTGAATACAACTATAATAAAAGGCTTTCGGCATTCCTTAACCTAAACAATGTTTTAAACTCCAAGTATCAAAGTTGGTATCTATACCCAACCTATAGGTTCAATGCACAAATTGGAGCAACTTACAAGTTTTAAAACCAGTGTAAAACCGTTCATCAAAAAACATTTCAACTCACTGATTAATTGACGATTACTGATTCAAAAAAGTAATTAACAATTAAAAATAAAACCAATATTTTTTCTTTATTATTATATAAGCAATACCTATAGTCAATG
>CAZTVB010000241.1:0-5002 GCA_964616315.1 uncultured Rikenellaceae bacterium | reverse complement strand
GAGTAGTTATATCCATTGGCAATAAACGATTTTATGGTTGCGTCGGTAAATGCTTTTATGGTTGCATTTTGGTCACTACTCCCTTTTACTTTTGCATGGAAGGTGGTTTTTCCAATTACTTCGGATTGAGCAAGTTTCCCTACATCAAGATTTACAGCATTTACATTACCCTCAAATGCAACGCCTTGTTCTTTATCGGGTATAAATGATAGGTCTATTGCCAATTTACCAATTGCACTGTTAATAGTACCATAGGCCACAAAATTATTGATATAGCCAGTAAAGTTTCCCTTATAGGTTGTTTTACCAAGAACATCAATGTCAGACGGGATATTTAAAATGGACCTGTTATCTTGATTTTTAATGGATAGCAAATCGTTTCGAGTTGTCGACAATTCTTTAATATCAACAACCATAAGCGTTTGGTCTATTCTCGGAAGGCCAGTAATATTAATGTTAGTCAAAATTTTAGTTTGGGCACCCATTGTTATTTCCAAATTCTTACCTCTTATGTCGCTAACAGGTCCTTTAATTTGTCCATTGAGGGTTGCTGATAGCTGAATGTTTTTGAAAGATGGGACAATGTATGCTAGCGTTGATGTTTTAATGTAAGAGTTGGTTATATCTGCATCCAGTCTTATTTTATTTACAAAGTCGCTAAAGTTGCTCCAACTTTCAAAACTCATTTTAAGATGATTCATTTTAATTGATGAGCCGTGAGCAAGAATACGAAGTTTGTTGAAGTTTAGGTAATGGTTGCACAGACTAAAATCAGCCCTGAATTTATCTAGCATAAACCCTGAATGGTCAACAAAGTTTAAGTCGTTAATTTTTAGCGCTATGGTATCTGAATTGATGTAAAAATCACCAGCATCAATATTTAGGTTGTTAAAAGAAAAATCTTCAAAGTTAACTCCGAACTCTTGCTGTTGTGCTTGTGTATTTTTAAGATTAAAACGAGAGTTGGAAATAATTACCTTGTTAGACTTTAGAATAAAGTTGCTTGAATCTTGACTCTTTACAGTGTCACTAGAAATTTTATTGAGGAGGGCGGTTAAATTCATCATTCCTGATGAATCAGAAATGAAATTGATGTATGCTCGGTCTATTACAACCTTATTCAGTTTATATTCACCTTCATTTAGCCTAAGGTTCGATAACGAAACACTTATCTTTTTTGCAAATATAAGCGTGTCCTTATTTAAATCCTCAATGTAAACATCCTTAAGAAGAACTCTATTGAATGGACGAAAATCTACAGCACCAATTGTAACGTTTATACCAGTTTTTGATTTAAGAATGCCTGCAACTTTGTCAACAAGAATAGTTTGCACCTGACTACTTTGTACTACCAACCATAGTGTTGTCGGTAGTCCAAAGAGCAGGACGAATATCCAAACTGATATTTTTAGTAATTTTTTGATACTTTTGTTGCTTGCAATTTATAATTCTATATCTCCAAATGGCGTACCGAAATTAACAAAAGACGTTGATTTTTTCTGTATTTTAAGGGGTATAATTACATTTTTTTTTGTGGTTTAATAAAATTTAGCGATGAGCGTAACAATTTTAGGGATTGAATCTTCATGCGACGATACTTCTGCGGCAATTATTCGCGATGGATTTTTGCTTTCCAACCTAATTAGTAATCAGGAGGTTCATAACGAGTATGGGGGAGTTGTTCCTGAGTTGGCTTCGCGTGCTCATCAAGCGAATATAATTCCTGTGGTCCAAAGTGCAATAAAAAATGCGGGTATTTCAATTAATGAGATTGATGCTGTAGCATTTACCCGTGGACCAGGATTATTAGGTTCATTGTTGGTTGGGACTTCCTTTGCAAAAGGTTTGGCTCTTGCCCAGAATATTCCTTTAGTTGCGGTGAATCACTTACAGGGGCATGTACTGGCTCATTTTGTTAAGGATGATGTTAACCAAACACACCCTTCGTTTCCATTTTTATGTTTGCTAGTATCAGGTGGACATACACAACTTATTGTGGTGCGTGATTATTTGGATATGGAAATTGTGGGGGAAACTATTGATGATGCAGCTGGAGAGGCTTTCGACAAATGTGCTAAGGTTATGGGCTTGCCTTATCCGGGTGGTCCTGTAATTGATAAATTATCAAGGATGGGCGATGCTAGTGCATTTCAGTTTGCCAAGCCAAGCATTAAAGAGTTGGATTTTAGTTTTAGTGGATTAAAGACTTCTTTTCTTTATACATTACGTGATAGGATGAATGAGAATCCTAATTTTATTGAAGAGCGTAAGGCCGATTTATGTGCATCGCTTCAAAATACAATAATTAGTATCTTGCTTAGCAAAGTAGAGATGGCCGCTAATAAGTATGGAATTACTGAGGTCGCTATTGCTGGAGGTGTATCGGCTAATTCAGGTTTACGCGATGGTTTAACTATGCTGGGGCTCAAAAAAGGCTGGAATGTTTACCTTCCTCAATTTAGATACACTACTGATAATGCCGCAATGATTGCCATTACTGGGTATTATCGCTTTCTTGCTGGGGATTTATCTCCACATAGTGTTACCCCTCTTGCTCGATTTCCAATCAACCATTAACTCTAAATAGAATCTGGTGGCGATAAGTGCTTCCTAAGGATATTAAATAAGTCCAATCGGCTTATTGGTTTGGTAATAAAATCGTTACATCCTGCCTCGATGCTTAGGTTGACTTTGACACCCGAACTGTAAGCAGTTTGGGCGACAATTATTACCTTGGAGTTGCTCAACCGAATTTCTCGGGTAATTTCAATTCCATCCATATCGGCAAGCCTAAGATCCATAAAAACAAGATCGATGTTAGGTGTTGAGTTAAATGTTTTTATAGCCTCTTCGCCAGTTTTTGAATGGATAATCTTACAGCCCGTTTCCTCTAACATCTTTGATAAAAGCAGATAGTTAGATTGTATATCCTCTACAATTTGAATTGTTTTATCCTTAAGTAGAGGTGGATCTTGCTGTAAATAGTATGGAGTTTGCTTGGTTATAGTGCTTCTAGCACCTACAGGTGTGATTGGTATTGTAAAGTTTATAGTTGTACCAGCCCCCTCTGCCGTTTCAATCCATATTTTCCCATTCATTATTTCAATTAGCCTTTTAGTGATGGGTAGTCCCAGCCCTAAACTATTTTGAGGACTTTCTGAGTTGTTGTTAAATGGTTGGAATATTGTATTGAGGGTTTTATTATTGATACCAGATCCGCTATCCTGTATCCATAAGTGTAAACTCGATGAACTTTTCTTTTTGCAGCCAATCTCAATATAACCTTTTGTGGTGAATTTAACAGAGTTGTTGATGAGTCTCCAAAATACACTTTTAAGGATGTTTCTGTCCGATAATATGTCGAAGTTAATTTCCTCCTCCTCAATGGAGGTTTTGATTGTTAGGTGCTCTTTGTCAAAAAGTTTTAACTCGTTTAGGGTTATAATATGTAGTGTGTTAAAAAAATCGTATAGGTTTATTCTTTGGTATGTCAATTTGTATTGATCCGATTCCAGCTTGGATAAATCAATTAAATTGTCAACTTGATATTGAAGTGTTTTGCTGCTTTTTGCAATTTCCTTGGTGTATTGCTTGGTCTGTTCTTGTTTTAGACGGGGAGCCGATAGCAGTTCGCAGTAGCCTAGGATATTGTTTAGCGGAGAACGAATTTCAAACGACAGGTTTGAAATTAGTGAATCACTAAAACGTTCTAGTTCGTTTGCTTTTTTATTTAAGTCATCGAGTGAATATTTCAATGAGGATATCTCAAGTTCTTGCTGTTCTGTTTTTTGCTGAAGGTTTGATATAGTATGCTCGTTATGCTTCTTTTGCTTTTTAATTAATTTAATGTGGAAAAAAATAAACAAGAGTATTGCTAAAACTACGAGCCCAGTTATGAAAGAGTATTTGTAGAAAGGTATGCTGCTATTTTCTTTTTCTTTGTAAATAAATCCATCAATACTTCTTGTGGTTTGTATAATGCCTGATTGCTTCAGTATTTCAGTCATATGTAACCATCGTCCTTTGTTGGAGTGTCCAATATTTATAAAGTCGGGTTGAACGAATTTTTTAACCTGTGCAGCCTCAAAAAGTAAGTGGTCCAATGTTTTTGTTGATTTGTATTTTGTCTGAATAAGTTGGGCGATTTCATTTTCGTTTTTAAGGGCATACTCCCAGCCCTGTATGGTGGCCTCGATGAATTTGTCTACCTTGGACTTGTGTTTCCGAAGATACGATTGAGAAGTGAATAAGCATTCGGCATAAAAATCTATTCCATAATTTTTTGGTAAAATTATTTTATAGGGAATTCCAAATCTATCTAAAAAGTATGGTTCATTGCATTGGTAAATTGAAGTTGCATCAACTTTAGAGTTTAATAAGTTATTAAGTGAAAGTGTTGATTGCTGGATGTTTACCTGAGACGATTTAATGCCCTCAATAAATAGCATTGCAAGTATTTCATTTGATCCGCCGTTATTATTTAACTCTATGGTTTTGCCAACAAAATCCTGTGGAGTATTAATCTGGGAATCACCTCTCACTGCAAGAGCCACAGGGCTATTTTGAAATATTGGAATAAGGGCAATGAGCGGTTCGCCCTGCATATACCTTACTAATAGTTCGGAGTTGGCAATTCCTAAGTCTGCTCTGCCAGCGAGAACCTCGTCAATGGAATTTATGTTGTTGGAGTTTAAATCTCTTAGTTCAACATCTAGTCCTGCTTCTTTATAGTACCCTTTTTCTAGTGCTGCATAGTAGCCTGCAAATTGGAATTGATGCTTCCATTGCAGTTGAACTACAATTTTATCTCCACTTTTTGCAACCAGTAATTGAGAAAATAATGTGAAGAACAATGTTATTGATATGACGAAAAAAAAATTAGTTTTCTTTTCATCATGGTTTATTTGGCTAAGAACAATATTCTTTTTCATCGGTTTATATTTCCCAAAGCACTTTTTCTGTATTTTAAAGTTACAAATTTTAATTGGGTTCAAGTTTATTT